>DAONOU010000051.1:0-12553 GCA_035409265.1 Arachnia sp.
GTGATCTCAGCCCGTCTGGGGCACCCCGGCGTGACCACCCTAGCAGTGCGCGGGCGGCACACACTCAGGAGAGGACACCGTGCGCGTCAAAGTCAGATAGTTGACTTTGGCGTACACGGTGATGCCGAACTCGTCCCAAACCGAACGTTTGCAGCCACGATGATGCGAAAAGGGCCGCCCCGGAGGGCGGCCCTTCTGCGGTGCGATCAGATCATCGGCGAGGTGTGCCAAATGCGCTGCAGGTAGTCGCGCATCGAGCGGTCCGAGCTGAAGAAGCCCGTGCGGGCGACGTTCAGGATGGCGGAGCGGGTCCACTTGTCCTGGTCCGCGTAGCGCTCCTCGACCTTCTCCTGGGCCGCGACGTAGGACTCGAAGTCCGCGAGCGCCATGAAGCGGTCCTGGTTCAGCAGGTTGTAGATCACCGAGTCGAACAGGTGCGGGTCGCCCTCGGAGAAGTGGCCCGAGAGGATCAGATCGATCGTCGCCTTCAGCGCCGGGTTGCCGACGTAGTACGACTCCGGGTTGTAGCCCCTCGCGCCCAGCTCCGCGACCGCGGGCTCGTCCATGCCGAACAGGAAGAAGTGCTTGTCGCCGACGAGCTGGCGGATCTCGACGTTGGCGCCGTCGTCCGTGCCGATCGTCAGGGCGCCGTTCAGGGCGAACTTCATGTTGCCGGTGCCCGAGGCCTCCATGCCGGCCAGCGAGATCTGCTCGCTGAGGTCGGCGGCGGGGATCAGCTTCTCGGCCAGCGTCACGTTGTAGTTGGCCGGGAACGCGACCTTCAGGCGGCCCTCCAGCTCGGGTGCCGCGTTGACCTTCTGCGCCACCTTGTTGATCAGGTGGATGGTGTCCTTGGCCATCTTGTAGCCCGGGGCGGCCTTCGCGCCGAACACGACGGTGCGGGGCGTCAGGTCCGCGGCGGCGACGCGGCCCGACAGCACCGACTCGTACAGCGAGACGATGTGCAGCAGCTTCAACGACTGGCGCTTGTACTCGTGCAGGCGCTTGACCATGACGTCGAGCAGGTGGCCGTCCGGCAGGTCGATGCCGTCGCGGGCGCGCAGCACGCTCGTCAGGCGGACCTTGTTCCAGGCCTTCGCCGCGCGGAACTGCGCGCGGAAGTCCGGGTCGTCGGCGTAGGGCTCGAGCTCCTTCAGGCGCTCGAGGTCGGTCACCCATCCCGTGCCGATGGCGTCGTTGATGAGCTCCGAGAGCTTCGGGTTCGCCATGCGGACGAAGCGACGGGGGGTGACGCCGTTGGTGACGTTGGTGAACTTGTCCGGCCACATCTCCGAGAAGTCGGGGAGGACCTTGTCGGCGAGCAGCTGCGAGTGCAGCGCGGCGACGCCGTTGACCTTGGTGCCCGCGACGGTGGCGAGGAACGCCATCCGCACGCCGCGCTCCGGGTGCTCGGCGATCATCGACATGCGGCGGGCGCGGACCTCGTCGCCGGGGAACGCCTCGCGCACCTCTGCCAGGAAGTCGTCGTTGATCCGGAAGATGATCTCCAGGTGGCGCGGCAGCAGGCGGCCGAGGAGGTCGGTCGACCACACCTCGAGCGCCTCCGGCAGCAGGGTGTGGCAGGTGTAGGAGAAGCACTGCTTGGTGACCTCCCACGCCTCCTCCCACTCGAAGTCGTTCTCGTCGATCAGGATGCGCATCAGCTCCGGCACCGCGATGACGGGGTGCGTGTCGTTCAGCTGGAAGTGGATGCGCTCGGCCAGGTTGTGAAGGTCGAAGCCCTCTTCGAGCTCGTTGTCGATGAAGTCGCGCAGCGAGCAGGCCACGAAGAAGTACTGCTGCTGCAGGCGCAGCTCCTTGCCCTGCGGGGTCGAGTCCTCGGGGTAGAGGACCTTGGAGATGTTCTCCGCGAACGTCTGCGCGCGGACGGCCTGCGCGTAGTCGCCGGAGTTGAAGATCTGCAGGTCGAACGCCTTGGTGGCGGTGGCCGACCACAGCCGCAGCGTGTTCACGCGGCCGTTCAGGTAGCCGGGGACCATGTAGTTGTAGGGCACGCCCAGCACGTTCCAGCCCGGGACCCAGCGGGTGCGCTCGCGGCCGTCCTCGCCGACGTAGTGCTCGGTGTGGCCGGCGAAGTTGACCTGAACCGACGCCTCCGGGTGCGGGAACTCCCACGGGGCGCCGAGCTGCAGCCAGGTGTCCGGCTGCTCGACCTGGCGGCCGTCGACGAAGGTCTGACGGAAGATGCCGTACTCGTAGCGGATGCCGTAGCCGATGCACGGGACGTCCATGGTGGCCAGCGAGTCGATGAAGCAGGCGGCGAGGCGGCCGAGGCCGCCGTTGCCGAGGCCCGGCTCGACCTCCTGCGCGCGCAGCGTCGCGAGATCGAGGCCGCAGAGCGCGAGGCCGCGGGCGGCGATGTCGTTCAGGTCGCTCGCCATCAGGGCGTTGCCGAGCTGGCGGCCGAGCAGGTACTCGGCGGAGAGGTAGCCGACGGTCTTGACCTTCGCCTCGCGGGTCTTGCGGCCGGTCTCGAGCCAGCGCGCCATCAGGTAGTTCTTCACCGTGCTGGCGAGGGCGAGGTACTGGTCGTTGACGGTGGAGCGCGACAACGTCACGCCCTGGCTGGTGTTCAGTTCGTGCAGGAACTCGCGGACGAACCCGTCGACGGAATGCGCGGGCATGCCCACCGGAGCGGTGGCCAGGGGATGCGTCGGGGTGCTGGTGGGGCCGTAGGCACGGATGTCCGTGTTCGGCGATTCGTCGGCCAGGGTGGTCTGCTGGGCGTTATCAGGCATGGGACAAAGAGTAGTTTCTACGCTGGGTATTGGCACATCGGGGCCTGGGAAGCTCACCGGACGCGCCGCGAAAGCGGGCGTGAGGCCCTATGGTGCCATCATGATCTTTGACTGGGCCGTGGTGCCGCTGCAGCTCCTGCTGGTGGGGATCGCTTTCGTGCTCTGCTGCCTGATCGGGCTGGAGCGGCAGTTCCAGCACAAGGCCGCGGGCATCCGGACGCACGCGCTCGTCGGGGTCGGCAGCTGCGTGTTCACGCTGATCTCCGTCGAGGGCTTCATCTACCTCGCCGAGTACCACGTGACGCGCGACCCCTCGCGCATCGCCGCGCAGATCGTCTCGGGCGTCGGCTTCCTGGGCGCCGGCGTGATCTTCGTCAACCGCGACGTCGTGCGCGGGCTGACCACCGCGGCGTCGATCTGGCTGGCCGCGGCCATCGGCATGGCGTGCGGCGCGGGCCTCATCCCGCTCGCGGCCGCCGCGACGGCGCTGCACTTCGTCGCCGTTTCCGTCGTCGCTCCGCTCTCTCGGCTGATGCCGCAGAAGGGCGACCGCTCGACGGTGGTTGTCACCTACGAGGACGGCAAGGGCGTCCTCCGCGACCTGCTCCACGAGGCGACCGCCCTCGGCTGCGAGACCACGCTGATCAACACGCGCCAGGCCAAGCAGGACGGGTTGAAGGTGGTGCGCGCCGAGATGCGGTTCCGCTCCGGCCCCGCGCTGCGCGAGGTCCTCGCCCAGCTGAGCGAGGTCGACGGCGTGCTCGGCATCGACCGCCCCAGCCGCGAGGACGAGCTCTGATCTACCCTCGCGCGATCTCGGCGAGGGTGCCGAAGATCACGCGGAGGTCGCCGACGAAGGAGCGGGTGCGCACGTAGTCGAGGTACATCGCGACCTTCTGCGGCAGGATCACCTCGACGTAGTGGCGCTCCGGGTCGTCGGCCGCGGCCAGCACGTCCTGCTCGTTGCGGAACGCGATCGCGGCGGGGTCCGAGATCCCGGGGCGGACGCTCAGGATCTCCGCGCGCGCGTCGTCGCCCCACATCGCGACGTACCTCGGCACCTCGGGGCGCGGGCCGACGACCGACATGTCGCCGCGCAGCACGTCGATCAGCTGGGGCAGCTCGTCGAGCTTCGTCCTGCGCAGGAAGGCCCCGACGGGGGTGATCCTGTCGTCGTCGGCGCTCGTGATCAGCACGCCGGCGTTCGCGACGCGCATGGTGCGGAACTTGTGGATCCGAAACGTCCTGCCGTGCAGGCCCACGCGCTCCTGGCGGAAGAACACCGGGCCGCGGTCCTTGGCCTTGATGAGCGCTGCGACCACCAGGAACACCGGCGAAAGCACCACGAGCCCGACGGCGGAGCTCGCCACGTCGAAGGCGCGCTTCAGCATCTCAGCCCAGGATCTCGGCCGTGGTGGCGACGACCTTCTCCACGTCGTCGTCGGTCATCGCGGAGAAGATGGGGAGGCTCACGGAGCGCTCGAACTCCGCCGACGCCACAGGGAAGTCCTCCGGCGCGTGGCCGTAGGTGTCGCGCCAGTAGGGCTGGAGGTGCAGCGGGATGAAGTGGACGCTGGTTCCGACGCCGGCCTCGGCCATCAGCGCGATGAACCGGTCGCGGGAGACGGGGGCGTCGGCGGCGAGGCGCAGGTTGTAGAGGTGCCAGGCGTGGGTCGATCCCTCGGCGGGGCGGGCGGGGAGCGTGACGGGGAGTCCGCGGAAGGCCTCGTCGTAGCGCGCGGCGATGGTCGTGCGCCGCGCCACCATCTCGGGGGCCCGCCGCAGCTGGACGCGGCCCATGGCGGCTGCGGTGTCGGTGAGGTTGTACTTGTACCCGGGGGCGACGACGTCGTAGTGCCACGACGGCCGCGTCGACGAGTACCGGTCGAACACGTCGCGGTCGATGCCGTGCAGCCGCATCGTCCGCATCCGGGCGGCGAGATCCTCGTCGGGCGTGATGACCATTCCGCCCTCGCCGGTGGTCATGGTCTTGGTAGCGTAGAACGAGTAGACGGTGGCGGCGTGCCCGTGCGCGCCCACCGGCGTCCCCTCGTTCACGGTGGGGAAGGCGTGCGCGGCGTCCTCGACCACCCGCAGGCCGTGGCGCGCGGCGAACTCGGTGAGCGCCGCGTTCGGCACCGCGAGCCCCGCGTAGTGGACGGGGGCGACGGCGACGGTGCGGCCGGTGACCTTGCGCGCGGCGTCGGCGAGGTCGATGCACAGGGTGGCGGGGTCGACGTCGACGAGGACGGGGTCTCCGCCGAGGTAGCGAACGGCCTCCGCCGTCGACGTGAACGTCCAGGTGGGGACGAGCACCTCGTCGCCGGGGCCGACGCCGATCGCCTCGAAGGCCAGGTGGAGCCCCGCCGTCGCCGAGTTCACGGCGACCGCCTGCGCGTCCGTCCCCAGGAACTCGGCGAACTCGCGCTCGAAGGCGGTGGCGTTCGGCCCGGTGGTGAGCCACCCGGACCGCATGGCCTCGGCCACCGCCTCGATCTCGGCCTCGGTGATGTCCGGGAGGGCGAACGGCAGGAACGGCATGGGCCGAGCTTACCCGCGGCCTGGCTCAACCGGCGGTGGGTAGAATCTCCGACGGTAGTCACCGACCGCAGGAGGACCATTGCCCGTCACCACGACCCGCGCGGGTCTCCTGCGCGTCGGGCTCGCCCTGTGGGACGGGCTGTGTTGGGCGATGGCCGTGATGGCCCTCGTCATCGCGCGATACAGCTTCAACCTCCGCGGCGAGGAGGCGCACTTCGTCCTCCAGTACGCCACCGTGGCCATCGTCGCGCAGGTCGTGGTGGGGTTCGTCACCAAGCTCTACCGCGGACGACACACCATCGCGTCGTTCGAGGAGTCGGTGCAGCTCGCGGGGATCACGCTCAGCATCGGGCTGGTCCTCGGCGTCCTCTCGGCGCTCGTCGCGACCCCCGGATACCCGCGTGTCGTGACGTTCACCGTCCCGTTGGCCGCGCTCGTGCTCATGGCCGCCGGGCGGTTCCTCTTCCGCGCGCTGACGAGGGCGAATCAGCACTCGGAGGGCACGGAACCCGTGCTCGTCTACGGCGCGGGCAACGCCGGCGCGCAGCTCGGCCGCCTCCTCGACTACGACGTCGACGCCCCCTTCGAGATCGTCGGCTACCTCGACGACGACCCGGCCAAGCGCAACCTGCACCTGTCCGGCGCGAAGGTGCTCGGCGGCCTCGACCGGCTGGCGCCGGCCGCGCGGGAGCGGGGCGTGCGGACGGTGATCGTCGCCATCCCCACCGCCGGCCGCGCGTTGATGCGTGACATCTCCCGGATCGCCGACGACGCGGGCCTCACCGTTCTCGTCATGCCGCCCACGCGCGAGATGGTCAGCGGCCGCGTCGAGCTGTCCAGCCTGCACCGGCTCGACGTCACGGACCTGCTCGGCCGCGCCCAGATCACGACCAACCTCGGCGAGATCTCCGGCTACCTCACGGGCAAGGTGGTCCTGGTCACCGGCGCCGGCGGGTCGATCGGCTCCGAGATCGCGCGCCAGGTCCACCGGTTCGGGCCTAAGGAGCTCGTCATGCTGGACCGCGACGAGTCGGGCCTCCACGGCACCCAGCTGTCGATCTACAACCAGGGCCTCCTCGACACCCCGAACATGGTCCTCTGCGACATCCGCGACGCCCCCGCCCTCGACGCCGTCTTCGCCGCGCATCGGCCCGACGTCGTGTTCCACGCCGCCGCGCTGAAGCACCTGCCGATGCTCGAGCAGTACCCCCTAGAGGGATGGAAGACCAACACGCTCGGCACGCTGAACGTGCTGCGCGCCGCCGAGACCTACGGCGCCACGCGCTTCGTGAACATCTCCACCGACAAGGCCGCCGACGCCACCAGCGTGCTGGGCAAGACCAAGCGCCTCGCGGAGGAGCTGACCGCCCACTTCGCGAAGCGGACCGGGCGCACCTGGCTGTCGGTGCGGTTCGGCAACGTGCTCGGCTCCCGCGGCTCGATGCTGCACACCTTCACCGCGCAGATCGAGGCCGGCGGGCCGATCACCGTCACGCACCCGGACATCACGCGCTACTTCATGACCATCCCGGAGGCGTGCGAGCTGACCATCCAGGCCGGTGCCATCGGCCGACCCGCCGACGTCCTCGTCCTCGACATGGGCGAGCCGGTCAAGATCCTCGACGTCGCCAAGGGCCTCATCGCACGCTCGGGCAAGGACATCAGGATCGTCTTCACCGGGCTGCGGCCGGGGGAGAAGATGCACGAGGTGCTGTTCAGCGACGACGAGGAGCGCACCGCGACGAGCCACGAGCTGGTCTCGCGCGTCGAGGTCCCGCCGCTCGACCCGGCGGAGCTGGATCCCGCGATGCTGCAGCGCCCCGAGGCCTGAATGACGCCGGAGACCGACAGGTTCAGGACGCTCGGCAACCGGGTGTCCTGGCTGCTGGTGCCGTACGTCGCGGTCGCGCAGTTCGCGACGCTGGGCACCCCCGTCGTGAAGCTGGTCTATCCCGCGATCGGGATCACCTGGCTGACCTACGAGGCGGTCGTCCTGCTCGTCCTCGCGGCCGTCTCCGCGCCCTGGCTCGTGCGCCGGCGCCGGGAGCTGGGGCGCTTCGCCGGGTTCGCGATGCTCGCCTTCACCGCGCTCGTGGCCTACGCCGCGGCGTCCGCCATCGTCCGGCCGGACCCGCACGTGCAGATCAACGAGGAGCATTGGGACGTCGCGACGCCGTTCCTGGTCGCGCCGCTGGTCACGGCGTGGGTGGCGATGCTCGCCGGCGTCGGCCTGGTGCTCGCGGCGGATCGGGGACGACGGCTGAGGGTGCTGACGGTCGCGGCCGCGACGGCGCTCGTGAGCGCGTTCGCCGCCTGGCCGCTGCACGCCGCCGCCACCCGTTCCATCCGGTTCTCGACCGGCCAGGGCGGCGCCGCGGTCGTCCACGTCGTGCTGCTGCTCATCGCGGCCCTCGGCGTCGCCTGCCTCCTCCGCGTCTCCGGTCGCCGGGACAGGGGGCTCGGCCTGGCGCTCGTGAGCGCCGCGCTGGTCGGCATCGTCGCCACCCAGTCGCGGGGGGCGCTCATCACGCTGGGCGTGTGGGCCGTCCTCCTCCTGCTCGGCAGGGTGACGGGCGCGGGGCCGCGCCGCTGGTGGCCGTTCGTCGTCGGGGCCGGGGCCCTCGCCGTCGTCGGGCCGCTGATCCCCGGGGCGTCGCGCGTGCTCTCGCTGGCCGACCCGCAGCGCCTGTCCAACCTCGAGGTGTCGTTGAAGCTGTGGGCCGCCGACCCCGCGACGATCGTCCTCGGAACCGGGCCCGGCGGGGTGTGGCCGTGGCACTTCTTCGAGTCCATGACGGTGCATCCGAAGCACTACGAGACGGCCGCGGGATCGGTGCTCGGCACCGCGCACTCGACGCCGCTCGCGGCGCTGGTCGAGCTGGGCGTCGTCGGGGCGATCCTGCTGGCAGCGGTCCTCGGGGCCGTCGCACTCCTCGCCCTCGGCGCGCGCACCCCTTCGGCCCGCTGGGTGGTGGCCGCCGCGCTGCTCGCGAGCCTCGTCGCCTTCCTTTTCGACACCTACCTGCTGCGCAACTTCGGCATCGCCGTGTGGTGGTGGGCCGCCGTCGCGCTCGTGGCCACCTGGCCGACAGAGGAGAACTCATGCGCATCTGCTACCTAGACCACTACGCGGGATCGCCGACGGCGGGGATGGAGTACCGCCCGCACGCCATGGCGGTCGAGTGGGCGAGGCTCGGGGCCGACACCACGATCGTCGCCGGCACCTACAGCCACCTCCGCACCCGCAACTTCTCCGACGCGGAGCCCGGCCGGCCCTACGACGTCGACGGCGTGGAGTTCCGCTTCCTGCGCACCCGCGAGTACGAGGGCAACGGCGCGGGGCGCATCCTCAGCTGGGTCGACTACGTGGGCGGCGGCCTGCGCGCGGCCAAGACCATGGCCCGCGAGCTGCGGCCCGACGCGGTCATCTCGTCGTCGACCTACCCGTTCGACACCTACTTCGCGCAGCGCCTCGCCAGGTTCTCCGGGGCGCGGCTGATCCACGAGGTCCACGACCTGTGGCCGTTGACGCCCATCGAGCTCGGCGGGCACTCCCCGCGGCACCCGCTGATGGCGGCCATGGCCGCGGCCGAGCGCTCCGCGTATCGCAACAGCGACGCGATCGTCTCGATCCTTCCCAACATCGAGCCGCACGTCCGCGCGCTCGGCATCGACACCCCGGTGATCCCCATCCCGAACGGGATCGACGCCGCGGCGACACCCGATCAGGCCCCGGAGGCCTTCGTCCGGCTGATCGACGACCTCCGCGCCCGCGGCCGCCGCGTCCTCGGCTACGCGGGCGGGATGACGACGGCCAACGCCATGGACGACCTCGTCGCCGCCATGGCCCTGCTGGGGGACGAGCCGATCACCGCGGTGCTGATCGGCGACGGCCTGTACCGCGCCGACCTGGAGCGCCAGGTGCGCGAGACCGGCGCCGACGTCGTCTTCTTCGGGTCTCTGCCGAAGTCGCAGGTCCACGACGCGCTGACGAGGTGCGACGCGCTCTACATCGGCTCGAAGCGCGGCGCGCTGTACGAGTACGGGGTCTCCGCGAACAAGATCTTCGACTACATGCTGACGGGTGTTCCCGTCGTCGACGCGTTCGACTCGGACCACTCGCCGCTGGCCTACTCCGGGTGCGCGGTCTCGGCGAGGGCCGAGGATCCGGCCGACATCGCCCGCGCCATCCGCGAGGCCGTCGCGCTACCGGAGGGCGAACGGGCGCGCCGGGGTGCCGCCGGCATCGCGTGGGTCACCGAGCACCACTCGCTGCCGAGGCTCGCGGCCGAGTTCCTGGCCGTCCTCACCGATCGTTGAGCCTTTCGACGCAGTCGCTCCGCTCCTTGAGCGCGGCTCAAGGAGCGGCTCCCAGCCCTCGCGCGGGGCGAGGGCGAGCAGGAGCACCGCGGCGGCGAGGCCGTGGCTCAGCATCGCCGTGAGGATGCTCGCGTTGCCCAGCACGATGCAGGGCAGGAACATCAGCATGTACCCCACCGACGGCGGGAGGCCCTTCGACGCGAGGTCGACGAGGATCAGCAGCGCTCCGAACAGCACGCCGGCGATCAGCATGCCGGGCCAGCCCGCTTGGGCGAAGCCGTCGCCGAAGAGATTCACGTTCGAGGAGTTCGTGGTCACGCCGTGGATCTCGCGCCCGATCACGAACGGCACGGGCATGTCGTACGGGTAAGGGACCAGGCCGCGCAGCGGGCCCTCGGAGAGCAGGACGAAGCGGTGTTCGTCGAAGAAGGAGACGTAGTTGGCCGCCAACTGCCCGGGCGTCGCGAGGAAGCGGCGCGTGAACAGCGAGCTGAACCAGACGCTGTCCAGCGCCACGTCGAGGATCCCGGCCGCGACCACCCCGGCCGCGAGACCCGCGGGCACGAGCGCCGTCGGGAACCTGCGGCGGATCAGCACGGTCAGCACCAGCAGCACGGGGATGGCGAAGAGGAAGGTCTTGAAGCCCGTCTGCAGGTAGACGAAGCCCTGGCAGGCGATGCCGACGGCGACCGGCAGCCAGGCGCGGCGGTGCAGCCCGCGGATGATGACGAGGGGGATGGCGACGTAGCAGGCCGCGGGCACCATGTAGGCGAGCGGCGGGAACGCGGCGAGGCCGGCCTTGTAGTCGTCGCGGACGTCGTAGACCTCGGTGAGCCCTGTGACCTCCAGCCGGACCCCGCCGATCGCGACGAGGATGAGGATCGTGGCCGCGATGAACGCCCCGACCCCGGCCCAGTACCACCGCGCGGGCACGCGCGGGAGCCGCACCGTGAGGTGCCCGTGTCCCCACCGCGCCATCAGCGCGGCGATGGCGAACGCGGCTCCTGTGAAGAAGCAGAGCAGCGCGATCTGCGCCGTCGTCAGGAGCCCGATGACGTTGCCGATCGTGAGGACGGGGATGACCACCGTCGCGAAGATCACGAGCAGCATGAAGTCCGACGGCTTTCGCAGCCGCGTCGGCAGGAGCAGCGACAACGCGCCCAACTCGGCGATGGCAAGGCCCAACAGCGCGTAGTTCGGGGTGGCCCAGGTGTAGCCGAGATAGGAATAGGAGGGCGCGACGAGGTGCGCGTAGGCGACCAGCAGGGTGAGCGCGCACACCACCGTGGCCACGAGGTTCCACGGCCACAACTGTCGTTCGGCTGTCGCGGCAGGCACGTGGGTAGTATACGAAGCCATGACCGAACCCCAGCCGCCGACGGCGGACATGCGGCGGTCGACGTCGACCATCATGGTCGGCACGCTGGCGGGCAACGGCGTGGCCTGGCTGCTGAACTTCGCGCTGGCCCGCATCTTCACCGAGGCGACGTTCGGCACCGCGTCGGTCATCATCGCGGTGGCCTCCGTCTTCATCGGGGTCTCGACGCTGCGCTTGGAGGTGCTGAGCCAGCGGACGTCCGACGACGGCGAGGCGCGGCTCCTGCTCTCGGCCGGGCTCTCGCTCTCGCTGTGGTGGGGCGTCGGGCTCACGGCGGCGGCGGGGATCGCCGTCGGGCTCGGGGCCGCCGCGTACTGGCTGGCGCTCGGCCTCATGGTGTCGCTCGGCTCGCTGCAGCTGATCGGCGCCGCCGCGCTGACCAAGCGGCGCGCGTACGGCCGGCTCACCTGGGCCAACCTGCAGCAGGCGGCCGGGATGAGCGTCCTCCAGGTCGGCTTCGGGTTGCTCTCGGCCGGCGTGTTCTCGCTGCTGGCCGGGTTCGCCGCCGCGCGCCTGGTCTGGCTGCCGACGATGAGGGGGCTGCGCCCCACCGCGCGGCCCTGGCGGACGCTCTCCGAGGCGCACCGCAGGTTCGGGCTGGTCGCCGGTTCGAGCGCGCTGGTGAACGCGCTGGCCGGCCAGGCGAGCGTGCTGCTCGTCGGCATCTTCTACACCGCCGCCGACACGGGCGTCTACGCCATGGCCGTCCGCGTGCTCGGCGTGCCGCTGGCCGTGCTCAGCCAGGCCGTCGCCGCCGCGGCCATCGGGGAGATCGGCGCGCTCGTCCGGGCGGGAACCCCCTGGTACCCGACGGTGCGGCGGACGGTCCTCGGGCTGGCAGGCATCGGCGCGGTGATCTGCGCGGCCGCGTTCCTCCTCGCCGAGCCCCTCGCCCCGTTCCTGTTCGATGGGAAGTTCGACGGCGCGGGCCGCACGATCGCGATCCTCGCCGTCGGCAGCTGGCTCCAGTTCGCCGTCTCGCCGTTCTCGCAGCTGTTGAACCTCACCGGCGCGCACCGCTCGCTGCTGGCCTGGGACGTCGCCCGGCTCGGCCTCCTCTCGCTCGCGTGGATCGTCCCGGGCTCGCTCGGCGCGCCGCTGACGGTGAGCCTGATCTCCTACTCGGCCGCCATGACGGCGGTCTACCTGTTGTTGTTCGTGCTCATCCGGCGCGCGGCGAGGACACCCCGGGCGTCGGCCTAAGATGGCCGCAGCCATCCGCTACCGCCGAGGAATGCCATGCACCTGAACGATCTGCCCCGGATCCTGTTGCGACTGTGGTGGCTGGTCGTCGCCGTCACGGTCGTCGTGGCGGGAGCGACGATGTGGGCCGCGTCGGCGTCGCGCAGCTACGCGGCGCGCACGGACGTGACCGTCGTCGGGACGAACGTGGCGGACGACCTGTCGGCCGAGCGGGTCGCGGTCTTCGTCCGCGGCGAGATCCCCGTCTATCAGTCGCTGATGCGGACGCCGCAGGTGCTGGAGCGGGCAGTGGAGATCTCGGGACAGGACGTCACGCCGGAGGCGCTCGGGCGCGGCCTCGTCGTGAGCGTCA
>DAONOU010000052.1:0-12468 GCA_035409265.1 Arachnia sp.
CAGCCCGGCGCCGCGTTCGTGCTGGTCGCCCCGCACGACCCCATCCCGCTGCTGAACCAGATCGCGGCCCGCAACGGCGAGTCCGTGACCGTCGAGTACGTGGCTCGCGGGCCCGAGGCGTGGAAGCTGAAGATCGCCCGCGTGGCGTGACCACTCATCTTGCCCGGCCGGCGTCGTCCAGCCGGCCGGGTGAGTCCGCCCGGCCGTGGCGGGTCGCGCTCATCGCGCTGGCCGGCGTCTCGCTGATGTCCGGGCTCAACGCCGGGCTGCTGCGCCTCGGCGTCTGGGCGCCCGTCGCGTCCGACCGCGTCGCCGACCTCCACGGGCCCGTGATGGTGCTCGGCTTCATGGGCACCCTCATCTCGCTCGAGCGCGCGCAGGCCATGCGCAACCCGCTCGCCTACCTCGTTCCCGCGCTGCTGGGCGGCGGCTCGCTCGCGCTCCTCGCGGGGGCGCCGACGGCGCTCGGCAAGCTGATCCTTCTCGACGGCGCCCTCGGCTTCGTCGTCCTCGCCCTCGCGCTGTGGCGGCGCGCGCCGCTCGCTCTGGTCGCCGCGCAGGCGCTGGCCGCCCTGCTGCTCGCGCTCGCCGCGGGGCTCTGGCTCGTCGTCGACGTCGCCACGATCATCCCGCTCCTCGCGGGCTTCGTCGTCGTCACCATCGCCTCCGAGCGCGCCGAGCTGGCGCAGCTCACCATGGGGCGACGCGCCGTCCCCACCCTGCTCGGGCTCGGCTCGCTGCTCGCCGTCGCGGCCGCCCTCAGCGCCGCCGTCCCCGCCGTCGGGTATCGGCTCTTCGGCCTCGGCTGTCTGCTCGTGGCGCTGTGGCTGCTGCGCGACGACGTCGGCCGCCGCATGATCCGCGCCGACGGGCTGCGCCGGTTCAACGCCGCGGCGCTACTCGCGGGCAACGTCTGGCTGGGCGTGGCCGGGCTGATCTGGCTCGTCGGCGGCCAACCAACGAGCTCCGGCGCCTACGACGCGTCCATCCACGGCGTCTTCCTCGGCTTCGGCGTGTCCATGATCATGGCCCACGCGCCCATCATCTTCCCCGCCGTCCTCGGCCGGCCGCTCCCGTACCGCCCCGTGATGTGGCTCCCGCTCGGCCTGCTTAACTTGGGCCTGATCGTCCGCGTCGCCGGCGACCTCGCCGGCCATACCGCCGCCTACAAGACAGGAGGCACGCTCACCGTGCTCGCCGTCCTCGTGTTCGCCGTCACCATGATCGGCGTCGTGACCGCCGCCGGACGCTCGAAGGCTGCGGCGTGACCGGCATCGGTCAGCGGAACGACGGCGCAGGCGCCGCGGCGATGACCGGCGGACCGGCGCGGGACGGTCGGCCCGGCCAAGGGGCGCGGCGGAAGCGGTCGCTGCGCGACTACGTGGTGGTGCTGTGGTTCGTGGCGGCCATCGTCGTCTCGCTGGTGCACCGCTGGGTCCCCGAGTCGACCTGGCTCATGGTGCACCTCATCGCGCTGGGCGCCATCACCCACTCGATCATGGTGTGGAGCGCGCACTTCACCGCCGCGCTGTTGAAGACGAGGGCCGACGACGACACCCGCCGCCGCGCGGACCGCCGCCTCCTGCTCCTCGCCCTCGGATCCGCCCTCGTGTTCGTCGGCGTGCCGACCGCCGCCTGGTGGGTGGTGGTCCTCGGCGCGACGCTCGTGTCCGCGGCGGTGCTGTGGCACGCCGTCGTCCTCGTCCGCGACCTCAGGCGCGCGCTGCCCGGCCGCTTCCGGATCTGCATCCGCTACTACATCTCCGCCGCGATCACCGTGCCCGTCGGCGCGGGCTTCGGGGCGGCGCTGGCGCTGGGCCTGGACGACCGGTGGCACGCGAACCTGCTCGTCGCGCACACCATGACGATGCTGCTGGGATGGGTGGGCCTGACCGTGGTCGGCACGCTCGTCACCTTCTGGCCGACGGTGCTGCGCACCCGCATGGACGACCGCGCGGAGCGGCTCGCCCGCGAGGCGCTGCCCATCCTGCTGATCGCGATCGGGCTCGTCGTCGCCGGGTCGCTGCTCGGCATGCGCGAGGCCGCGGCCGCGGGCATCGTCGGCTACGCCGTCGGGCTGCTGTGGTTCGGCCGGTGCCTGGTCGCGCCCCTGCGTCAGCATCCGCCGCGCGAGTTCGCCGCGGCGTCGATCCTGGCCGGCGCCGTCTGGGCCTGCGTCGCGCTGATCATGACCGCGGTCCACGTCGCGTTCTCCGACGACGTCGCGCTCGCCACCGACTACCCCTTCCTGGCCAGCGTCTGGGTGGTCGGGTTCCTGCTCCAGCTGCTCACCGGCGCGCTGTCCTACCTGCTGCCCTCGGTGCTGGGCGGCGGGCCGCGCGTCGTCCGCGCCGCCGCGCGCTACTTCGACCGCTGGGCCGCCGCGCGCCTCGTCGTCATCAACGGCGGCCTGCTGCTCTGGCTGCTTCCCCTGCCCAGCTGGGCGAAGGTGACCGTGTCGACGGCGGTGCTCGCCGCGCTGGCGCTGTTCCTCCCGCTCATGATCCGAGGCGTCCGGGCCTCGGCGGCCGAGCGCCGCCGGGCCGCCGCGGGCGAGCCCGCGGCTCCCGCCGACCGGCCCAACGCGCTGACCGGCAGCGGCGTCGTCGCGGGCGTCGCGGCGCTCGCCGTCGCGCTCTCGGTCGGGTTTGGCATCGACCCCGCGGCCGCGGGCTTGGGCGGGTCGACGCCGCCCGCCGCCGTCGCGCCGACGGGGCAGACCGTTCGCGTCGAGGTCGAGGCGCACGACATGCGCTTCGAGCCGAGCAGCGTCGAGGTCAGCCCCGGAGACCGCGTGATCCTCGTCGTCACCAACCGCGACGACCGCAACTACCACGACCTGCAGGTCGGCGGCCAGCGCACGCCGCGCCTGTCAACCGGAGAGACGGCAGAGCTCGACCTCGGCGTCGTCGGCGAGAGCGTCCAGGGCTGGTGCACCGTCGCCGGCCACCGCCAGATGGGCATGGTCTTCGACGTCGTGGTCGACGGCGAGGCCGCACCCGCGCCGTCGGAGCCGACCGGCGGCCACGACCACGGCGCCGTGACCGGAGACCCGGACGCGAGGCTGTCGCACATCGTTGACCCCGTGGCGCCGGAACTCATGGATGACAAGGTCAAGCGCTACGAGTTCCGCGTCACGGAGGTGCCGCTGGAGGTGGCCCCCGGCGTGTGGCAGAGGCGGTGGACGTTCAACGGCCAGGGGGTCGGGCCGACGCTGCGGGGCCGCGTCGGCGACGTCTTTGAGATCACGCTGATCAACGACGGCACCATGGGCCACTCCATCGACTTCCACGCCGGCGCCGTCGCGCCGGATGAGCCGATGCGCACCATCGCGCCCGGCGAGACGCTGATCTACCGGTTCACCGCCGAGAGGGCGGGCGTGTGGATGTATCACTGCTCGACCATGCCGATGAGCGCGCACATCGCCGCCGGCATGCACGGAGCGGTGATCATCGAGCCGGAGGAGGGCCTCCCGAAGGTCGATCGCGAGTACGTGCTCGTCCAGTCCGAGGTCTACACCACCGACGCCCGCACGCCGGAGGACGCCGAGGAGGTGCAGGCCGAGCGGATCGCCACGGGGGCGCCCGACCGCGTGGTCTTCAACGGCGTCGCGAACCAGTACGACCAGCAGATGTTCGACGCGCGGGTAGGGGAGAAGGTGCGGTTCTTCGTGCTCGACGCCGGGCCGAACCGGGCGTCGTCGTTCCACATCGTCGGCGGCCAGTTCGACACGGTCTATCGCGAGGGCGGCTACCTGCTGAAGGACCGCACAGACCCGTTCGGGACCGTCGGCGGCGGCGCCCAGGCCCTCGCGCTGCAACCCGCCGAGGGTGGCTTCGTCGAGCTGACGTTCACCGAGCCCGGCCACTACACGACGGTGAGCCACGTGATGTCCGACGCCGAGCGCGGCGCCCACGGCATCGTCAACGTCACCGAGTAGGTCGTTAAGAGGGACGTTTGGTACCAAGCTTGGTGCCAAACGTCCCACTTAAGCGACGCCGCTCAGGGCGAGGCGCCTCGCGCCCGAATCGCTCGAACGCCCGCCGCGCCCACGTGGCATCGGCGAGCGGAGTTGCGGACGGATTTATGCGCGCATACGGTGACGGTATTTACGTTAGGTAAGCCTAACCAATATCTATATGAGCGTGGCGGAGCCGCGGATCGATATGTAGGAGTGCGCATGATGCTGCGTGAGGGAAGACGTGCGGGCAGGACAGGGGCCGCGCTGTTGTTGGCGGCGGCCCTCGCCGTCGGCGGGATGCTCGGTGGGACGACGGCGGCTGCGGACGACTCCGCGCTGCTCGACTCGTTCACGCCCGTCGAGGCCGCGCGAGTTGCCGAGACTGGTGACGTAGGCCTTGTGCGTCTTGGTGTTGACGGCGACGCGGCGCGGCCCAGCGAGGACGGGGCTGCCGTCGTCGGCGAACTCGAAGATGCGGTCCGCGTCGGTGGGGTCGCCCTGCGAGGGCTGGAACACGACGCCGCCGCCGCCGAAGCCCTCGTCCGCGTCCTGCTGGCGCGCGGTGGTGGTCACGATGGTCGCGCCGCCGGGCGTGGTGCCGTCGACGGCGACGCCGTAAGGCGAGAAAGTGGTGCGCATCGAGTTGATCGATGCGGCGTTAGCCGCGGCGTTGGCCCAGGAGAAGGGTTCGCTCTCCTTGCCGTTGCCGTCGTTGCGGGTCAGGCCGAGGAAGGACTTGTCGGCCTCGCGGGTGCGGGTGGCGACGTCGAAGACGCTCAGCTTGCCGCTGCCGACGGTGAACTCGTCAGCGCCGTAGGTGTAGGTGCCGTCGCCGTTGTCGGTGACGGTGCGGGTCTGCTTGCTCCAGGCCGCATCGGAAAGGTAGACCTTGCGGCTGGTGGTGTCGAGCGCGAGCTGGTAGCCGTTCGCCACGCCGGTGTCGTAGGACTCGGCGTCATACGACCAGCCGTTCTCGGTCACGACCGGAGCTGCGGCCGCCGTCGGCGAGCCGAACAGCGCGGCAGAGCCGATCAGGGAGACCGACAGCGCGGCGATCAGGGGTGTGCGGAACCTCGACGCCGAGGGGGCGCGGTTGGGCACAGGGGACATATCACTCCTTGGGGTGTTGACGGGCCGCGAACGACCCAGAAATCAGGTAAGGCTTACCTTAACTGTCTTTCGAAAGAGTAATATGTCTTAAATCTATCTCTCGCGCCTGTTCGGTCAGCGAGACGGGCGGGCGCGGACGTCCCGTCTGCCGCGGGACGCGGGTTGGAGCGGACGTAAGTGCGGTGGAACGGCCCGGTTTGGGTTTGGCGAGCACGTCTGCGTGGCTAATATCGGTCGGGAGCGCCGACGAAGGGAAGCGAAGTGTCTGAAGCTGGCCTCCAAGCCGCACGACAGAAGATGATCGACGCGGGGGTGTCCACCCCAGCCGTCGAGGTGTTCTCCCGGTTCTACGAGCTCCTCGAGACCGGGGAGACGGGAATCATCCGCGAGGACACGATCGATCCCTTGACCGAGCCGCCCTCGCTCTGCGACGTCGACGTCTCGAACCTCGAGGCGCGCGACGCGATCGGGAAGACGGTCATGATCAAGCTCAACGGCGGGCTTGGCACGTCGATGGGCCTGGACAAGGCGAAGACGCTGCTCGACGTGCGCGAGGGCAAGAACTTCCTCGACCTCATCGTGCGCCAGGTGCTCGCCGCCCGCGACCGCTACGACGCGCGCCTTCCCCTGTTGCTGATGAACTCGTTCCGCACCGAGGCTGACACCCTCGCGCACCTCGCGCGCTACCCCGAGCTCCCCGTCGACGGGCTGCCGCTCAGCTTCATGCAGAACCAGGAGCCCAAGCTCCGCGCCGACGACCTCACCCCGGTCGAGTGGCCCGACGATCCCTCGATGGAATGGTGCCCGCCCGGCCACGGCGACCTGTACCCGGCGCTGGAGGGCTCCGGCGTGCTCGACAAGCTGCTCGCCCAGGGCTTCCGCTACGCCTGCGTGTCCAACGGCGACAACCTGGGCGCGGTCCCCAACGCGACGGTAGCCGGCTGGTTCGCCAAGTCGGGCGCGCCATACGCCGCCGAGGTGTGCCGGCGCACGGTCAACGACAAGAAGGGCGGCCACCTGGCCATCCGCAAGGCGGACCGCCAGCTGATCCTCCGCGATACCGCGCAGACGGCGCCCGAGGAGATGGTGTACTTCACCGACGAGCATCGCCACCCGTACTTCCACACCAACAACCTGTGGTTCGACCTGGTTCGCCTCCGGGAGCTGCTCACCGCGCGCAACTCGGTGCTGGGCCTGCCGCTGATCCGCAACGAGAAGACGGTGGACCCGTCGGACCCGTCGTCGATCAAGGTGATCCAGGTGGAGTCCGCCATGGGCGCGGCCGTCGAGGTGTTCGAGGGCGCCACGGCGATCTGCGTGGGCCGCGACCGCTTCCTGCCGGTGAAGACCACCAACGAGCTGCTCCTGCTGCGCTCCGACGTGTACGAGCTGAACGCCGAGGGCAAGCTCGTGGCGCGGACCGACAAGGCGCCCGAGGTCGATCTCGACGGGCGGTTCTACAAGCTGGTCGACGACTTCACCGGGCGCATCCCGCACGCGCCGTCGCTGCGGCGTGCCACCTCGCTGAAGGTGCGCGGCGACTGGACCTTCGGCGACGACATCGCCGTCATCGGCGACGCGGAGCTGACCGACGAGGGCGAGCCGCAGACTGTTCCCGATGGCAGCCGGCTCGGGGAGTAGCCTCGCGCGCGCCGTCGCGCTGGCCGTGACCGGCGAGGAACTCGAGTTGGGGGGAGAGCTTCCCCTCGCGGAGGAGCTCGCGGGCCTGGGCTTCGACGCCGACAGGCTGAGGGACATCCGGCGCTCCCGCCAGGAGGGGAGGCTGCCGTGGCCGCATCCGGTGCCGATCGAGCTGCGGCGGGAGATCGGGTTCGCGCGCTACGACGCCGCGCTGGCCGAGGCGCGCGAGACGCTCGGCCTGACGGGCCTCGAACCCTCGAGACCCGCCCGGCGCCGACTGAATCGTGACGAGGAGCGGCTCGTCGCCGACCGCCCCCCGCATTGGTAATTCACGCTGGTTGAGCCGAGGTTGGGGCGACGAAGTCGACCCAACCTCGTGTCGAAACCAATGAACTGTTGGTTGACTACTTCTTCGCGGCCAGCAGGTCGCGGATCTCGGCGAGGAGCTCCTCGGAGGACGCGGCCGGGGCGGCCGCCTCCTCCTGCTTCTCGAGCATGCTCTTCAGCTTGTTGTAGGGGGCGACCACGCCGAAGTAGATGACCGCGGCCATGATCACGAACGCGATGAGCGCGGTCAGGAACGGGCCGACGCTGACGCCGCCGGGGTTCCAGCCGGAGAAGTTGGGCGTGCCGCCCAGCTTGCCGAGGATGTCCATGAACATCTTGGTGAACGCGTCGACGACGGTCCCGAAGGCGGCGCCGATGACGAACGCGACGGCCAGTTCGACCAGGTTGCCGCGGAGGAGGAATTCCTTGAATCCCTGAAGCATGGTGGGTGCCTACTTTCGTGTGAGGTTTCTGCACTGGGCCGCGAGAGGTAGGGCCCTCCGCCCGGCCAACAGACGACCTTAGTGCACACCGCCTCGAATCGCTCGTCGAGCTTGTGCTAGAGGGTTATCCGCCGGTCGTTCCGAGGATCACGCTCAGCTGGCCTCCTTGGCCGAGCAGCGCGACGACGGCGGCCGACGACGCTGGAACGTCCACCAACAGCGCGCCGCGGTCTGTGGACGCGGCGGCCCGCAACGCCCCCGATCCTTCCGTGGAGGGGAGGGCGACGACCCGCGCGTCGCCCGTCACGATCTCGGGGGACTCGCCGTGCGCGGACACGAGCGAGATCAGCTCCCCTGGGGAGAGGAGCCGACGCAGTTCGTCGTCGGCGACGACGATGGGCACGACGGCGCGCCCCTTGGCCGCCGTCGTCGCTCGGGCCAGGAGCGCGGGTTGGAGGATCGTCCCCGCGGCGGCAGGCACGGCAAGGGTCTGGCCGACGGCGTCGTCGACGGAGGTGAGGGCGTCGTCGGGGACCGCGTCGGGAGGGAGGTTCCGCGCCCCGAGGTCGGCCGCCGTCAACGGTTCGCCCGCGGCTGCGGCGCGCTGCAGGACGACCACCGGCACCGTGGGGAGGGGCGTGGTCAACGCCTCGGCGAGCAGCAGGACCGCCGACGCGGCAAGGAGCGCGCCGACCGCGCGCCGATGCCACGAGACGAAGGAGGCGACGGCGCGGAGCGCCTTGGCGATACCTGTTGCGTGCATGCCCTTGTTATGTTCGGCCGGGCAGCAGAAATCCCGCCTGTCCACAGGCGGGATTTCGCGGCGTCTCGCGAGGGGAGGGTCAGGCGACCTTCTCCGTCTTCGCCGGGCTGCTCGCGGGCTTGTCGCTGGTGGAGGCGGCCGCCGTCGCGGGCTCCTTCTTCTTCGCCCCGGACGCGCCGGAACCGGAACTCCGCGAGTCCGTCTTGTAGAAGCCGGACCCCTTGAACACGACGCCGACGGCGTTGAACACCTTGCGCAGCTCGCCGGAGCACTCGGGGCACACGGTCAGCGAGGCGTCGCTGAACTTCTGCACGACCTCGAGATCGCCGCCGCAGCTCTTGCACTGGTACTGGTACGTGGGCATGAACAACTCCCTAAGGGATCGGGGAACCGCCGCCAATACTAGGCGTCGGCGCGACTCCCACCCAACCGAGTTCGCTGACGGCGCCGTCGATGGACACATCGTGCGGGAGCGTCGGCAGGGAGTCGCGCACCTCGGCCGCGCGCACGAGCGCCACCACGGGCGTGTCCGGTCGACGGTGCGGCAGCGCCCGGTCGTACCACCCGCCGCCCGTGCCCAGGCGCGTGTGGTCGCGCCCGACGGCGAGGCAGGGCACCAGGATGGCGTCGGCCTCGCGCAGCGCCTCGGCGGGCAGGGCTCCACCGGTCGGCTCGGGGATGCCGCCCCGGCCAGGACGCAGGGCTCCCTCGAAGGGCGCCCAGGCGGGGGAGCGGCGCAGGAGAGGGAGCAGGACGCGGGTGCCGCGCGCCGCGAGGGCGGCGATCAGCGCCGCGGTTCCCGGCTCGTCGGGGCGAGCCGCGTAGAGCGCCACGGTCGGCATACTCCCTAGCCAGTCCGCCAACACGCGGGTTCGGGCCGCGTCCTCCTCGGCCCAGGCGACGGGGGAGAGGGCGGCCCTGGCGGCGAGTATCGCGGCGCGCAGCTCAGCCTTCCGCTCGTCGACGCCCATTGGCCTATCGTATGGCGCATGGCTTGGTTCGCTCGCAAACAGGACCCCGTCGAGCAGGAGTCGGAGGCGGTCGTCCTCGAGGCGCCCACGCTTCCCGCTCCGCCCGCCGTCGATGCGGCCGGCCTGCGCAGCGCCGCGGACCACTCCTCGTACCTGTTGAGCCTCGTCGAGCCGTTGCCGGCGTTCGGCATGCCGCTGCTCGAGGCCTGGAACCAGGTCATGACCGAGGACATCGACTCCCTCGTCAACGTGCCCGCGGCGAGCACCGCGAAGGTCGCCGGATACGCCGTGCGGGCCTTCGACCTGACCGACGACGAGGGCCGCCTCTCCCGCGGGATGCGCCTCGTCGGCGCGGACGTCGAGCGGCTGCCCGAGGGCGGCGCGGCCGTGGTCGCCCCCGGCGACGCGCTCCCGCCCGGCGCGAACACCGTCCTTCCCACGTCCTTCGCGACGATCGCCGACGGCCGGCTCGAGCTGATCGACCGCGTCGCGGAGGGCGAGTACGTCCGCGCGGCCGGCGAGCATCTCCCCGTCGGCACGCGGCTGCTGAGCGAGGGCGACGTGCTCGGCGAGCGCGCCATCGGGCTGCTGGCCAGCGCGGGAATCGAGCAGGTGCTCGTCCGCCCGCGCCCCCGCGTCGTCGTTCTCGGCTCGGGTGAACGCCTCGCGGACCACGGCGGCGACTTGAGGCCGGGCGAGACGGTCGACGCCAACTCCTACCTGATCTCCGCCGCTGCGAAGGCCGCAGGAGCGACGGTGTTCCGCGTCGCGGTGCACACCAACGACGCCGAAGCCATCCGGCAGACGCTCTCGGACCAGCTGATCCGCGCGGACCTCGTCATCTCCACCACCGGCGGAAAGCGCGAGGACTACGAGGCCGTGGCGGGCGTGCTCGCGGACCTCGGACTCGTCGACTCGGCAGACGTCGCGATGTCTCCCGGCCGGACCCACACGTTCGCGCTCGTGGGCGAGGACCGCGTTCCCGTGCTGATGCTGCCGGGGAACCCGGTGAGCGCATACGTCACGTTCCAGGCGTTCGCGCGTCCGCTCATCCGTCGGCTGATGGGCGCGGCGACCGAGCCGCGCACGGTCCGCGCGATCGCGGGCGGCACCATGCGCTCGACGAAGGGCCAGCTGCACCTCCTCCGGGGAAGCGTCCGCACCGAGGGCAGCATCCGCCACGTCGACCAGGTGACGATGCCGCACGCACTGGGGGAGCTGGCCGCGTCCAACGCGCTGATCGTCCTCGACGGGCACGTGGAACTGGTGCGCGCCGGTGAACAGGTGCCGGTCTGGATCCTCGACGAGGACTGAGAACGGTCGTCGAGCCGCGCGATCGGAGCGAAGCGGTGCGGCGCGTGTCGAGGGGTGCTCGGCCTGTCGGGCTGCAAATCACACCGTTGTTGTTTACGGTAGGGGCGTGCTCGCCGGAATCCTCATCGCCATCGTCGTCGTTGCCGGTCTTGCCTTCGCCCTGCCGTGGGTCGGCGCCCAGCAGCGTCCCGACGACGAGCTCGAAGGCGACCCCACCGAGCGCTTCTCCAACTCCGTGCGGATTCTCCGCCACGACGTCCTCGAGTACGGCGCGGGCCAGGACACGATCAAGGTCTCCACGCCGCTGACCCGCCGCGCGGACCTGACCGAGCTGCGGCTCGTCGCCCGCCAGGCCGCCCGCCGTCGCCTCGTGGTGATGGGGGCGCTGCTCGTCGCAACGCTGACGCTCGTGGGCCTGTCCGCCTTCGGGATCACCCCGTGGTGGCCCGTCGCGATCCCCGCCGGGCTGCTCGTCGCCTTCGTCGCCGTCGCGCGCTTCTCCGTCGTCGCGATGCACCGCAGCCTCGACGCGCGCGCGGCCGCCCTCCAGGAGGGCTTCGACGAGGCGGAGGACACCACGGTGATCGACCTGACCGACGCCGAGGCCACCGAGTCCGTCGAGATCTCCGTGGACCTCACGGTCCCCCCGACGCTGGGCGCTCTCTGGGACCCGATCCCGGTCACGCCGTCGACCTATGTGTCCCAGCCGCTGCTGCCCCGCACTGTGCGCACCATCGACCTGTCGGCCCCGGTCGTCGCCTCCGTGGTGGTGCCGACGGCGGACCACCCGTCCGCCGACGCCGAGGAGTCGGGCGAGATCGCCGCCCCCGCGGACGACTCGAACCTGCGCCCGTTCCGTCCCCGCGCCGTCGGGGAGTAGCGGCCCCTCGCGAGTTGTTGCCGGTCCTGGCGCGCTGCTAGACTCGTCGTCGCCGCAAGGCACCTGGGGCTATGGCGCAGTTGGTAGCGCGTCTCGTTCGCAATGAGAAGGCCGGGGGTTCGAATCCCCCTAGCTCCACATAACCGGTTACGTTCGAACCCTGCCCCGCTTCATCGTGGGGCAGGGTTCGAACGTTGTTGGGGCTGGTGTCGGTGCTCAGGATCGTGGCGATGGTCTGCACGGGCTCGGTGGTGACGTGTTCGGCGTCATCGATGGTGATCTTGGTGAACAGTGCCCGGTTGAGCATCCGGCGTTCGGCGGGTTCGGCTTTGGCGTAGAGGTCTCCCAGGTCGGTGAGGATGTCGAGGATCGCGTTGAGTCCGATCTTCGCGTTGGTGTAGAGGGTGCCGAGTGAGTCGAGGCGGCTGTTGATTGCGTGGAGGCTGGCGCGGATGCGGTCTTGCTCGGTCTTGAGCAGGTCGATGGGGATCGCGTCGGCGTAGTGGGCTTGGAGCAGCTTGACCTGTTCGGCTTCGAGCTTGGCCTTCTGCGCGCTCAGGGTGGCTCGTTCGTCGGCGGACGCGGCAGCGAGAGTATCGAACACGCGCCCGAGCACGCTCTTGATTCGGGTGGCCTCGTCGGCGGTGACGCCTTGCTGCTGGTAGGCGTGGGTGATGTGGTCCTCGACGCGGTGGACGAGGATGGCGCTGCGCTGGCAGGTGTTGCGCTTGAGGCGTCGTCCGGTGCAGGTGAAGTAGTCGTAGGCGATGCCCTGGTGGTTGCGGGGCCGTTCGTACATGAGCCGCTTGCCGCAGCCGCAGTAGATCGACCCTTTCAGGTAGTGGTCGTACTTCTGGGGCTTGTCACCGACGACGTTGTTCTGACGCAGGATCGTCTGGACCCGATCGAAGGTCTCTGGGGTGACCAGCGGCTCGTGGGTGCCGGGGTAGGTGACTTCGCGGTAGGTGACGATGCCCTGGTAGTAGGGGTTGGTCAGGATGGTGTGCAGCAGCTTCGTGGTGACGGGCTTTGCTGGGAACGACGGTGTGGGTCGGGTG
>DAONOU010000053.1:0-8395 GCA_035409265.1 Arachnia sp.
ACCAGCGCCTCCCACTGCGGGCTCGACGGGGCCGAACACCCGACGGTGTGCGCGCCCGCCGCGGGCGCCCCCAACGCGACGTCGAAAGCGCCCAAGCCCTCGACCTCGCGCCCGAGCGCCTCCGCCAGCCGCGTCAGCTCCGCGTGAGACAGGTCGTCGAACTGCGACAGCCGGCTCACGGTCAGGTGCAGCCACGGCTCGGGCATCCGGGGGAGGCCGACGATGCCGTCGAGCCGCAGCGACTCTTCGGCGAGCCGGTCGCGCGCCCGGTCGTCGGGCAGGGCGTAGACGTGCAGCGACCCCTCGTTGCGGACCCAGGGCGGCATGTAGTCGAAGAAGCTGCGCATGTCCGGAGCCTATCGGCGGGACCGGCCGCGTGTGCCCTGGCGGCCGGTACTCTTGGGCCATCATGAGTACTGCGGACGCCGCCACCAGGGACCGGTGGCTCAACGGCCTCGAGGTGGTGGACACCCGCCCGTGGTACCGACGACTCCTGCGCAGCCCTCTGTTCTGGATGACCATCGTCCTCCTCCCGGCCTACGTCTACTTCCTTTTCGCGCAGTACTGGATGCTGGCGCCGTCCCAGGAGTTCGAGGACGGTTCCATGACGCTCGGCATCTCCAACGAGGCGTTCCGCAAGGCCGGCTTCGCCGCCATGTGGACGGCGTTGGCCTATAGCGCGCTGTTCATTTGGCTCGACCGCTTCCGGGCATCCTCGCCCGTCGTCTGGCTCCTGACCTTCGGCTGGGGTGCCTGCGCCTCCACCTGGTTCTCGCTCCACGTCAACACCTGGGCCGGCCAGATGATGTCGACGACGGAGGCCAACTCCGACGCCGGCTCGCGCGCTGCGATCTTCTCCGCCCCGTTCGTCGAGGAGTTCGCGAAGGCCACCATCCTGGTGCTGCTCGTAGTGCTGTGGCGCAACCGCATCGTGTCGCGGCTGTCGATGGTGGCACTCGCGGGACTGTCCGCCGTCGGCTTCGCCTTCACCGAGAACATCATCTACTACGCGCGGGTCTGGATGCAGGCCACCAACGACATCACCATCGCGGACCCCGACGCCACCATGCGCGAGCTGGTCATGCTGCGCGGCGTCTACACCTCGTTCGGCCACCCGCTGTTCACGATGATGACGGCCGCCGGCCTCGTCATCGGCCTGTCGGCTCGCAGCAAGATCGTGCGGGTGCTCGCCCCGCTCGGCGGCTTCATGCTCGCCTGCGCCGGACACATGCTGTTCAACGGCCTCGCCTCGACCAACCCGGTCGAGGCGCTCATGCGCCCGTACTACATCGCGCTGGTCGTCGTCGCGATCGTCGTGGCCTCGCTCGTCGTCAGCGTGATCGGCAACGCGCAGCTGATCCGCACGCGCCTCGGCGACTACCAGCGCGCCGGCTGGCTGACGGAGCGCCAGGTCGAGCTGTACGGGCGGCCGATGCGCCGCGTCAAGCTCATCTGGTTCGCGATGATGCGCGGCCCGCGCGTGTGGTGGCAGACGACGCGGCTGCTGCGCCGCGTCACCGAGCTCGCCTACCTTCGCAACCAGATGACGCGCGGGACGGTTGCCGGCCCCGGCGACGCCCGCGCCCGCGAGCTGATCCACCTCATCGACCGGCCCGGCCCCCGCGCGCTCACCGACTACCAGGGCCTGCGGATGCTGCCGCCGCGCCGTCGGAAGAACCTGCCGCCCCCGCCTCCGGGCCAGTCGCCGGGACAGCTCACCGCGCAGTACCCGCCGCCGCAGGCCCCCGGGCCCGCGGGCGTTGGCGGCAACTGGCCGGTGCGCCAATGAGCGGCGCCGAGCGGCTGACCGCCGCCTTCCACGCGCTCGAGGGCGCGCTGCCTGCCGCGCAGTACCCGCTGCCGATCGAGGGCGCCGACGTGCTGCGTCAGCTCGCAGGCTCGCTTGCCCAGCAGACGCGCGACTACCTCATTCCGCGCGCGGCACGCCTCGACGCCCCGCTGCTGGCCGTCGTCGGCGGCTCGACGGGGGCGGGCAAGTCGACGCTGGTGAACTCGCTCCTGCGCGCCCAGCTCACGCGCCCCGGCGTGCTCCGCCCGACGACCAAGTCCCCGGTGCTCATCTGCCACCCCGACGACGAGGCCTGGTTCCGGTCCGATCACGTCCTCCCCGGCCTCGTCCGCACGGACACGCAGCTGCACGACTCGCGCGCGCTCCACGTCGTCGCGTTCGACGGCCTGCCTCCCGGCCTCGCGCTGCTCGACGCGCCGGACATCGACTCCATCGACGACGCCAACCGCAGCCTCGCGCGCCAGCTCCTGCTCGCCGCCGACCTGTGGCTCTTCGTCACCTCGGCCGCGCGCTACGCCGACGCCGTGCCCTGGGAGTACCTGGCCGAGGCCGCGCACCGCAACACCGTCGTCAGCGTGATCGTCAACCGCTGCCCACCCGGCGCCGTCGTCGAGATCGCCGGACACCTTGCCCAGATGCTCGCCGAGCGCGGGCTCGCCGGGGCGAAGCTGTTCGCCGTCGCCGAGCGCGCGCTGCCGTCCGACGGCATGCTCCCGGCCGGCGACGTCTCGGGCGTGAAGCACTGGCTGACCCAGCTCGCCGCCGAGTCGGAGGCCCGCTCCCAGGTCGCCGTGCAGTCGCTCGCGGGCACCGTCCGATCGATCGACATGCAGCTCAGTGAACTCATCGACGGCGTGCGGCGGCAGCGCGACGCCCTCGCCGAGCTGCGCCGCGAGTCCGTCGCGCCGTACCAGCGGGCCGCGGCCGCCGTCGCCGAGGTGGCGGGCGATGGCTCGCTGCTCCGCGGCGAGATCCTCAGCCGCTGGCAGGACCTCGTCGGCACCGGCGAGTTCATGCGCTCGGTCGAGGAGCGCATCGGCCACCTGCGCGACCGCCTCAGCGGCTGGTTCCGCGGCGAGGCGAAGGAGGAGGCCCTGCAGGCCGCCATCTCCGACACGCTGACGGCCGTGCTCCGCGAGGCCGGCGACCGCGCCGCGGAGGAGACCTCCGCCGCCTGGAGCCTCACCCGCTGGGGCCGCGACATCGTCGCCGCCGAGCCCGGCTTGCAGCGCGCCTCCGCGGGCTTCCACGCCGCGGCCGCCGACGCCGTCCGCGCCTGGCAGTCGGACGTGCTCCGCCTCGTCGACGAGCAGGGTCGCGGCAAGCGCATGAAGGCGAGGTTCCTTGCCATCGGCACCAACCTCGCCGGGTTGGCGCTCATCGTCGTCGTCTTCGCCTCGACGGGCGGGCTCACCACCGCCGAGGTCGGCATCGCGGGCGGCACCTCGCTGCTCGCCCAGCGGCTGTTGGAGGCCGTCTTCGGGGAGGACGCCGTGCGCCGCCTCGCAGACCATGCGCGCCGCCAGCTCGCCGACCGCGTCGACGCCCTCCTGGCCGACGAGGCCGCGCGCTTCACCACGATCCTCGACTCGCTCGCCGTCGACGCCGACGCCACGGACCGCCTGGAGGGGGCCGCTGCCGGACTCCGCGACGGTGCCCGCGCCGCCTTCGACGACCTCACCGCACCGGAGCTCGACTGATGGCAGACCTCGCCCGCCAACTGGAACAGCTCACCCGCGCCGCGGATCTGACGGCGGGGCGCATCCCCGCCGAGCTCACCGCCGCCGCTCGGGGCGTACTCGCGCACGCGGACCGGCGCCTCGCCGCAGGCTCGCAGACGGTGGTGGCGCTCGGCGGCGCGACCGGGTCGGGCAAGTCCAGCCTGTTCAACGCGCTGAGTGGGACGAAGCTCGCAGAGCAGGGAGCCCGCCGCCCCACGACGTCGAGGACGCTCGCGGTCAGCTTCTCCGCCACCAACGTCCCGCTGCTCGACCTGCTCGGGATCGAGCGCCGGCACGAGACGGAGCCGCCGACCTCCGAGCTCGCGGAGGTCGTCCTCCTCGACCTCCCGGACCACGACTCGACGGCGTCGGCCCACCGCGCCGAGGTCGACCGGATGGTGCAGCTCGTCGACCAGTTCGTGTGGGTCCTCGACCCGCAGAAGTACGCCGACGCCGCCATCTTCCAGCGCTACCTGCGCCCGCTCGCCGGCCACTCCGAGGTCATGACGGTGGTGCTCAACCACGCCGACCTCCTGACCCCTGCTCAGCTCGACGACTGCCTCGCGGACCTTCGCCGGCTGCTCGATGACAACGGCCTGGCCGCCGTCACGCTCCGCCCGACGAGCGCGCTCACCGGGATGGGCGTCGCCGACCTTCGCGCCCAGTTGGGCAGGATCGCGACAGGCAAGAGGGCCGCCGCCGCGCGCCTCGCCGGTGATGTCGCGGGGATCGCGCGCGAGCTGGACGCCGCCGTCGGTCCCGGACGGCCGCGGGGCGCGGGGGAGCCGGCCGTCGCCGCGCTCACCGCTCAGCTGTCGGCCGCCGCGGGCGTGCCCGTGGTCGTCGACGCCGTGCGCGGCTCCGTGAAGCACCGCGGGCAGCTGGCCACCGGCTGGCCGATGGTGTCCTGGCTCGGGCGGCTGCGGCCGGACCCGCTGAAGCGGCTTCGGCTGGGGAGCGCGCCCAAGGAACTGACGACCGGGGAGCCGGTCGTCGAGCGCAGCTCGCTGCCCTCGCGCTCCGCAGCCGCCGGCGCGCAGCTGTCCACCGGGTTGCGCGAGGTCGCCGAACGGCTCGGTGAGGGGCTGCCCCCGGCGTGGGCGCGGGGCGTGACCGACGCCGTGCGCGCGGCAGAGCAGACGCTCCCCGACGACCTGGATCGCGCCGTCGTGACCACCGACCTCTCCGCCGACCGCACCCCCGCGTGGTGGCACGTGATCCGCGCGACGCAGTGGGTGCTGATCGGCGCCGTCGTGCTGGGCGCGCTGTGGCTCACGCTGAACGCGATCCTCGGCTACCTCGGCCTCCCGCCGTTCGCGACCTATCCGATTGGGCCTGAGGGCGGCCTGCAGGTACCCACCGCGACGGTCCTCGTGCTGGGCGGCGTCGTCGGTGGGATCGCGCTGTCGGGGGTCTCGCAGCTGATCATCAACGCGTCGGCCAACGCCGCGGCGCGCCGCGCGAAGAAGGCGCTGGAGTCGTCGATCGGGGAGGTCGCACGGGCACGGGTGCTCGCGCCCGCGGAGGCGGTCGTCGCCACGCACGCGGCGGCCCGTGACGCCGTCGACGCGCTGCTCTGAACCAGACTTCCAAATGGGGCTTCGCCGCCCCAAGCTGGCATACTGGCACGCGGTCAACAGCAATACAGGGAGCACGTAAGACAAGTGGCTGAGTTCATTTACACCATGCACAACGTCCGCAAGACGGTAGGTGACAAGGTCATCCTCGACAACGTCACGTTGTCGTTCTACCCGGGCGCCAAGATCGGCGTCGTCGGGCCGAACGGCGCGGGCAAGTCGACCATGCTGAAGCTGATGGCCGGCCTCGACCGCGCCAACAACGGCGACGCGAACCTCGCGAAGGGCGCAACGGTCGGCATCCTCCTGCAGGAGCCCCCGCTCGACGAGGACAAGACGGTCATGGAGAACGTCGAGCTCGCCGTTCACGAGACGAAGTCGATGTTGAAGCGCTACGACGAGATCGGCATGGCGATGGCCGAGCCGGACGCCGACTTCGATGCGCTGCTCGAGGAGATGGGCCACCTCCAGACCGAGCTCGAGCATCGCAACGCGTGGGAGATCGACTCCATGCTGGAGCAGGCGATGGACGCCCTGCAGTGCCCGCCCGGCGACGCCGACGTGAAGGTCCTCTCCGGCGGCGAGCGCCGCCGCGTCGCGCTGTGCAAGCTGTTGCTCGAGGCGCCCGACCTGCTGCTCCTCGACGAGCCCACCAACCACCTCGACGCCGAGTCCGTCGACTGGCTGGAGAAGCACCTCAAGAATTACCCGGGCGCCGTCCTCGCCGTCACGCACGATCGCTACTTCCTGGACAACGTGGCGCAGTGGATCTGCGAGATCGACCGCGGCCGCCTCCACCCGTACGAGGGCAACTACTCCACCTACCTGGAGACCAAGCGCCAGCGCCTGCAGATCGAGGGTAAGAAGGACGCCAAGCGCGCCAAGATCCTCGAGAAGGAACTGGAGTGGGTGCGCGCCAACCCCAAGGCGCGCCAGGCCAAGAACAAGGCCCGCCTCGCCCGCTACGAGGAGATGGCGGCCGAGGCCGAGCGGAACCGCAACATCGACCTCGGTGAGATCAACATCCCGCCGGGCCCGCGCCTCGGCTCGGTGGTGCTCGAGGTCCGCGACCTGAAGAAGGGCTTTGGCGACCGCGTCCTCATCGACAACCTGTCGTTCACGCTGCCGCGCGCCGGCATCGTCGGCATCATCGGCCCCAACGGCGTGGGCAAGACCACGCTGTTCAAGACCATCACCGGGCTCGAGGAGGCGGACTCCGGCAGCGTCAAGGTCGGCGAGACGGTGCAGTTCAGCTACGTCGACCAGAACCGCTCCGGAATCGACGGCAGCAAGAACGTCTGGGAGGTGGTATCCGACGGGCTCGACTTCATCAAGGTCGCGAACTTCGAGATGGCCTCGCGTGCCTACGTCGCGTCGTTCGGCTTCAAGGGCCCGGACCAGCAGAAGCTGGCGGGCGTCCTGTCCGGCGGCGAGCGCAACCGCCTGAACCTGGCGCTGACGCTCAAGCAGGGCGGTAACGTCCTTCTGCTCGACGAGCCCACCAACGACCTCGACGTCGAGACCCTCCAGTCGCTGGAGGACGCCCTGCTCGAGTTCCCGGGCTGCGCCGTCGTGATCTCCCACGACCGCTGGTTCCTCGACCGCGTCGCCACCCACATCCTGGCGTGGGAGGGCACCGACGAGGACCCCGCGAGCTGGTTCTGGTTCGAGGGCAACTTCGCCGACTACGAGGAGAACAAGCAGGCGCGCCTCGGCCCGGAGGCCTCGCGGCCGAAGTCGTCGGCGCACCGCCGCCTCACCCGCTGACAGAAGAGGGGCCGCCCAGATGGGCGGCCCCTCCTGTTTCCCGGCGGGGGAGTCCCGGGAGACCCGGTTACTTGTCGAGCAGGTCGAGCAGCTCGGGGAGGACGGCCGGAACCTCGCAGCGGGGGAGGTCCGGGTCGGCGTTCGGGACACAGGTCCATCCGACGGGGTTGTCCTCGTCCTCGTTGGTGGTGCTCACCCACAACACCCGCGCACCGGAACGGAGCGCGACCGTCTCGCTGAAAAGCCCGGATCCGTTCTCCCGTGATCCCTTGACGAGGACGTTGCCGAGGTCGGTGTCCTCGCCGCGGTCGAACTCGGCGAGCTTCGTCAGGTCCTCGACGGCGGTGGTCATGCCGTCCTGGCGCAGCCGCTCGTCGCAGCCGAGCGCCGCGTCCCTGATGGCCTCGAAGCCGGTGATGGCCTCGTCGACGCTGGGGTAGCCGAGCACGACGGCCCAGCGGTAGGTCAGGTCCGCGGTCTCCGGCCCGCCGAACTCCCGCACGAGCACCCGGTTCGGGCTGCCGGCCTCGTCGGGCGCGCAGGCCCCGATGGGGCCGCCCTCCAGGCTCTCCCGCTCGTTGGTGATGAGGTCGACGACGTCCGGGTGGTCGAACGCGAACACCTGTGGCTTCGGCACGTTGTCCCAGGTGGGCGCGGGCGGCCCGGGGTGTTCCGGATCCGGCGTCGGGATGTTGGTCGGGTCCTGGCTCGGGGTGGTCAGGGGGAACAGCGGGGAGTCCGTGGTCGGGGTCGTCGGGCCGGGGGCCTCGGCCCACTGCGGGCCGCGGATGTCGTCGAGCAGCGGGCTGTTCCACACGGCGAAACCGCCGACGGTGAGGGCGAGCACGGCGGCGACGGCGCCGGTGGCCTGGCGGGTGGTGCGCTGGCGGTCGCCACGGCGTCGGATCTCAGAAGGGGAAAGCATGGGGGACTCCTTCGCGGCGGAGGCGAGGTCGTCGAGCTGGGGAATGCGATCAGGCATGGCGGACCTCCAAGTCGGTGTTGAGCAGGCGCGCGAGGGTCGCGCGGCCCCGGGAGAGGCGGGCCTTGACGGTGCCGGTGGGGGAGCCGACCTCGTCGGCCACCTCGGCGACCGACAGGTCGCACAGGTGATAGAGCACGATGGCCCTTCGTTGGTCGGCGGGCAGTTGCGCGAGTGCGTCGGCGACAGCCACCCGGTCGGGGCTCGGCTCCTTGACGGGCTGCGCCTGCAGCGCGCGGTCGGCGGGCCGGAAGGCGCGCATGGCCTTGCGCCAGCGGCTCACCGCCAGCCGGTAAGCGGTGGTGCGGACCCAGGCCTCGGGGTGGTCAGCGTTGTCGAGCGTGCGCCGTCGGTCCCACGCGCGGATGAACGCCTCCTGTACGCAGTCCTGCGCCTCGGCGAGGTCCCCGCACATGGCGTATATCTGCCCCACCAGGCGCGAGAATGAGTCGGCGTACAGCCGGTCGAACTGCTCCTCGTCCATCTGGTTCTCCTCCCTTTGTGGAAGATACGCCTGGGCGGGTCGGCCGGTTGCATC
>DAONOU010000053.1:8495-12447 GCA_035409265.1 Arachnia sp.
AGGGACTGGAGCTGGGTCTGGCAGCTGAAGCCGTCTGCGAGGACGATGGCGTCCGGGTGGGCCTCGATCGCGGGGCCGAGGTCGTGCTCGAACACCTTGACGCTCACGTCGTGGTGGCCGCGCTCGACGCCGAAGTTGCCCGCGAGGCCGCAGCAGCCGCCGACGACGACCAGTTCCGCCCCCGTCTTCGCCAGCAGCGCGCGGTCCTTCGCCCAGCCCAGCACCGAGGCGTGGTGGCAGTGCGGCTGCGCCACGATGGTGTGCCCGCGGAGGTCCGGGGCGATGAAGTCCGGGTCGTCGGCGAGGAACTCCGCCAGCGTCCGCACCGCGCCGTTCAGCGCCGTTACGGATCCGTCGTCGGGGAGCAGCTCCGGGGCGTCCGAGCGCCAGACGGCGGTGCACGACGGCTCGACGCCGACGATCGGCACGCCGTCGGCGACATAGGGCGCGAGCACCTTCGCGGCGTTCGCCAGCTGGCGCCGGGCGCCGTCGAGCTGCCCGGTGGAGATCCAGGTCAGCCCGCAGCACGCGGTCTCGTTCAGCACCTCCGGCTCGTAGCCCAGCCGGACGAGCACCTGGACCATCGCCGCGAACGAGGTGGACTCGAAGCAGTCGGAGAACGAGTCGACCCAGATCAGCACGCGCCCCTTGGGTTGGGTTGGGTGTGCGGGTGCGGAGCCTTTCGACGCGGTCGCGGTCGACTTCGTCGACGCGCCCGGCTCAAGGAGCGTGGGGGCTTCCGGCTCGCGGAGGGCGGGGAGGTGCGAACGTGCGGTCCGGGAGGCGAATCTCGGGATCTCGCGGCGGGCGTCGACCCCGGCGGCCCAGCGGAGGGCGCGGCCGAGGCCGGGGGCCTTGCCGACGGTGTTGATCAACGCGCCGAGGCCCGGCACCGTCGTGATCATGCGGCCCCAGCGCGGCAGCCAGCCCAGCGCGTAGTGGTTGCGGGGGCGTAGCCGACCCCTGTAGCGCTCGTGCGTGACCCGCGCCTTGTAGGCGGCCATGTCGATGCCGGTGGGGCAGTCGCGGGCGCAGCCCTTGCAGGACAGGCAGAGGTCGAGCGCGGCGTGCACCTCGGGAGAGCGCCAGCCCTGGGTGATCAGCGACCCGTTGACCATCTCCTGCAGCGCGCGGGCCCGGCCCCGGGTCGAGTCCTTCTCGTCGCGCGTGGCCTGGAAGCTGGGGCACATCACGCCGCCGGACACGGTCGAGTTCGCCAGGCACTTGCCGACGCCCGAGCACTGGTGCACGGCCTCGACGAACTCGGCGTCCGTGCTCGACAGCGGAGACCGGCTGGCGGCGACCATGCGCAGGTTCGCCTCGACCGGGTCCGGGTCGACGAGCACGCCCGGGTTCAGCAGGCCCCTGGGGTCGAAGATGGCCTTGACGGCGCCGAAGAGCCGCAGGGCGTCGGCGGAGTACATGTGGGGGAGCAGCGCGGAGCGGGCGCGGCCGTCGCCGTGCTCGCCGGACATCGAGCCGCCGAACCGGGCGACGAGGCGCGCGGCGTCCTCGACGAACGCCTTGTAGCGCGCGGCCCCGTCGGGAGCCTCGAGCGGGAAGTCGATCCGGCAGTGCACGCAGCCGTCGCCGAAGTGGCCGTAGGGCAGCCCGTGCAGCCCGTAGCGCTCCAGCAGCGCGTCGAACTCGCGCAGGTACGTGCCCAGGTGCTGCGGGGGAACCGCGGCGTCCTCCCAGCCGCCGTACGCGGGCTTCTCGAGGCTCACCCCGGCCAGGCCCGCGCCGTCGGCCCTGATCTGCCAGAGCTGCGCGGCGCGGACGGGGTCGTCGACGATCCAGCCCTCGGCGGCGGCCGAGCGCTCGACGATCGCCTCGGCGCGCGCACGGACCTCGGCGGGGTCGTCGCCGACGACCTCCAGGAACATCCACCCGTCGCCCTCCGGCAGCACGCCGACGGCGTCAGGCCCGTTCTTCGCCACCACGACGTCGACGATGCGGCGGTCGAGGCCCTCGCACGCGGTGGGGCGGAAGTCGAGCAGGTTGGAGATGTCGTCGCCGGCGTCCGGCATGGTGGGATAGCCCAGCGCGATCATCAGCCGGTGCGGGGCGTCCGCAACGAGCCGCACGGTGGCGCGGACGATCACGCCCAGCGTTCCCTCGGTGCCCGCGAAGAACTTCGGCGCGTCGAACCGGCGCTCGGGAAGCAGGTGCTCGAGCGAGTACCCCGAGACCTGACGGATGAACGTGCCGAACTCGGTGCGGATCACGCCGAGGTTGGCGGCCACGAGCGCGCGGAGCTCCGGGAGGTCGTCGGCGCCGAGCGTGATCAGCTCGCCGTTGCCGTCGATGATGTCGAGGCTGACGACGTTGTCGGCCATGCGCCCGTAGCCGAGCGCGCGCGGGCCGCACGCGTTGTTGCCGATCATGCCGCCGACGGTGCACCGCGACGACGTCGACGGGTCGGGCCCCAGCCGCAGCCCGAACGGGCGGCCGGCGGCCTGCAGCTGCTCCTGCACGACGCCGGGGTCGATGACGGCGGTGCGGGACTCCTCATCGATGGAATGGATCCGGTTGAGGTGCCGCGCGACGTCGATGACCAACCCCGGCCCGACGGCGTTGCCCGCGCACGAGGTACCGGCACCGCGCGCGGTGATCGGCATCCCCACCTTCAGCGCGGCGCGCACGACGGCGATCAGCTCGTCGGCGGTGCGGGGACGGGCGACGGCGACGGGCGCGACGCGGTAGAGCGAGGCGTCGCTGGAGTAGAGCGCGCGGGTCAGCGTCGAGGTGTCGACGATCTCCGCCAGGTCCCCCAACTCGGCCAGCAAGGGGAGGTCGGGGGCGAGGGGCGCGCGGTTCACGGCGCCTAGTCTGCCACCGCCAGGGTGGCCTCCATCGCGCGGCCCAGTGCGGCGTAGTCCTCGGGCGCGATGGCGTCGACGAACACGCGGCGCACCGAGTCGACGTGCGCGGGGGCCGCCCGCTTGAGGAGCGCGAAGCCCTCGGGCGTCATCCGGGCCTGGACGCCGCGGCCGTCGGAGTCGCACGCCGCGCGGACGATCCAGCCCGCGTTCTCCATCCGCTTGACCGTGTGCGTGAGGCGCGACCGGGAGTGGCCGACGGAGGCGGCCAGCTCTCCCATGCGGATGGTGTGGCAGGGCGACTCGCTCAGCCGGACGAGTAGCTCGTACTCGGCGAGGCTCAGGTCGAACGCGCGGAGGGCTGTCTCCAGGTACTCGTTGATGTGCGCGTTGGCGAGGAGATAGGAGCGCCACACGCGCTGCTGCTCCTCGGAGAGCCATCCTGCCGCCGGTTCTGACATGTGGCGCATTCTATCATGAAGGTTGATTATTCAAGTATTTTTGAGCGAACGGCCTAGTCGGGAACGGCGCGACCCGTTAGGCTTGCCCGCAACCGATTCTGAGGGGTTCAGCGTGGATATTCGAGATCAGCTTCTGGAGCAGGCGGCCAACAGCGTGGGCGACATGCTGCGGAGGAGGGTCGCCGAGACGCCGAACGTCCGGGCGTTCATGTATCCGCAGGGCACGGCGGTGCCGACCAACTGGGTGACGCTCACGTGGAAGCAGACCAGCGACATCGTCGACCAGCTGGCCGCGGGCCTTCTCTCGCGCGGGCTGGGCTACGAGGAGCGGGTGGCGATCTGTTCCAACACCCGCATCGAGTGGATCCTTGTCGACCTCGCCATCGCGGCCGCCGCGGGCGCCACCACCACCGTCTACCCCACCACGGGGGCCGACGACGTCCACTACGTGCTCTCCGACTCCGGCTCGGTCATCCTGGTCGCCGAGGACGCGGCTCAGGTCGAGAAGATCAGCGGCTTCGCCGACCTCGCCGAGCAGATCCACACCATCGTCGTCATCGACCCCGCGGGCGTCGAGCTGAGCGACCGCGTGATCTCCTACGACCAACTCAAGGCCGACGGCGCCGCCTACCTCGCCGAGCACCCCACGGCCGTCGACGACTCGATCGC
>DAONOU010000054.1:0-12321 GCA_035409265.1 Arachnia sp.
GCCGAAGACCTGCGGGCTGGCGACCGGGAGGTCGGCGTACCAGTCGTAGAAGCTGGTCATCGCGCCGCCGATGAGGTGCGTGAAGCGCGTGCCGACGGCGTGGCTGACCATGCTCATCGCCGGGATCGGCGAGAACGAGACGCAGCGGTCCGGGCCGTAGTTCTTGATGGTGTTGATGTAGGAGGCCGCGGCGATCTCGAGCGCCTCGTCCCAGCTGATCCGCACCAGGCCGCCCTTGCCGCGCGCCTGCTGGTAGCGGCGGCGCGTGACCGGGTTGGTGGAGATCTCGCGGAAGGCCTCGACGGGGTCGCCCAGGCGCTGCTTCGCCTCGCGGTACATCTCCATCAGCACGCCGCGGCCGTACGGGTAGCGCACGCGCGTCGGCGAGTAGGTGTACCAGGAGAAGGCCGCGCCGCGGGGGCAGCCGCGGGGCTCGTACTCCGGGCGGTCGGGGCCGGTGGTCGGGTAGTCCGTCTGCTGCGACTCCCAGGTGATGATGCCGTCCTTGACGTACACCTTCCAGGAGCACGATCCCGTGCAGTTGACGCCGTGCGTGGAGCGGACCACCTTGTCGTGGCTCCACCGGTCGCGGTAGAACACGTCGCCCGCGCGGCCGCCCTTGCGGAAGACGGCCCGGCCGTCGTCGGTTTCGTCCCAATCGGTGAAGAAGCGGCCAAGCTTCAGGAGCGCATCCGATGCCGGGCCGTCGAGTCGAGCAGTCTGGTCCATGGTTGACAGCTTTGCATAGAACCTTCGTGCAAAACATGAAAACCGGGGCTTCTACGACAACTTGTCGGACATTTTTTTCCCGCCAATCGCAGATGCGGACAATTACGGCACTATTCACCGCATTTTCGGCGGAATAGCGCCGCTTAATTTCGCAACTTCGGGAGTATCTAAATCCCTCGTCGTGGGCTCGGGCGCGCGAACGCGCCACACGTCGAGGGGGCGCATGAGCCGGTGCACGGAGCCGCCCGGCTCGTCGCCCAGCGCGCCGACGAGGGCCGCGAGCGCCGCGCCCCGGTACCGGCCCGCGAGGTACTGGGGCCACCCCTCGTCGTCCTCGAGGACGACGCCGTCGGGCCCGGTCCCGGACGCGGCGAGGAGGGCGACGACGGCGGCCGGGTCCGCGAGATCGCCCGCCAGGATCAGGACCTCGTCGAGGGCGACGAGCTCGGCGAGCGCCGCGGCGATGCCCGCGACGGGGCCGCCGAACGGGGGATCCTCGCGGCGGAAGACCGTCCGCTCGGCGCCGGCCCAGCCGTCGGGGCGGTCCCCCGCGACGACGACGGCGTCGGCCCAGGCCCACGCGGCGTCGACGGCGCGGGCCAACAGCGGCCGGCCGTCGAGCAGCAGCGCGAGCTTGTCGGTGCCCATCCGCGACGAGCGCCCGCCGCCGAGGACGATGGCCCCGCGGGTGCGCACCGGCTACCCCCCGGCGAAGGGGGGAAGGACGTCGACGCGGGCGACGCCGTCAAGGCTGGCGGAGCGATCCGAGACGCGCGCGCCGTCGGCAAGCAGCGAGCTGACGTTCAGCACCGAGGCGAGGCGCTCGTTGCCCTCGCCGAGCCGGTCGACCAGCGCGTCGACGGTGGCGACGCCCGAGACGCTGAGCGACTCGGCGCCCGCGGCCTCCGCCGCCCCCGCAAAGAACCTGACCTCCACGTGCATATCCTTTCCTGCCCCGGTCATCCGCCGATGGCGCTCATGGTGCGGGCCGGTTGAACGAAGCCCGCATCGTCGATCCCGTGGGCGCGCGGCTTGCCCCACTGGGCGGCCGCCCAGGCGGCGGCCAGGTCGTCGTCGGAGCCGCCGCCGCGCAGGATGGCGCGGAGGTCGGACTCCTCCTGGGAGAAGAGGCAGCTGCGGATCTGGCCGTCTGAGGTGAGCCGCGTCCTGTCGCAGGCGCCGCAGAACGGGTGCGTGACCGAGGCGATGACGCCGAGTTCGCCGCCGGGATGCCCCTCGCCGGGCGCGACCCGCCACAGCTCCGCGGGCGCCGCCCCCCGGGGCTCGACCGCGGGCGCGAGGTCGAACGCCTCGCCCAGCGCGCCGAGGAGCTCCGCGGCGGTGACCATGTCGTCGCGGCGCCACTCGCCCGAGGGCCCGAGAGGCATCTGCTCGATGAACCGCAGCTGATAGCCGCGGGCAAGGCAGAACCGGGCCAGCGGCACGACGTCGGCCTCGTTGATCCCGCGCATGACCACCGCGTTGATCTTGACGGGGCTGAGGCCCGCCGCGTCGGCGGCGGCGATGCCCGCGAGCACGTCGTCGAGCCGGTCGCGGCGTGCGAGGGCGGCATAGCGCTGGCGGTCGAGCGAGTCGAGGGAGATGTTGACACGGTTCAGCCCCGCGGCCACGAGCCCGGCCGCGCGGCGGTCGAGGCCCAGGCCGTTGGTGGTGAGCGCCAGCTCCGGGCGGCCGCCCTCTCCCCTCAAGGCGGCGGCGCCGGCCACGATCCGCTCCAGCCCCCTGCGCAGCAGCGGCTCGCCGCCCGTGAACCGGATGCGAGTCACGCCCAAGCGCTCGACGGCCACGCCCAGCAGGCGCAACACCTCGTCGTCGGTGAGGGTCTCCTCGGTCGGCAGCCACTGGAGGCCCTCGGCCGGCATGCAATAGCTGCAGCGCAGGTTGCACCGGTCGGTCAGGGAGACGCGCAGGTCGCGCGCCACCCGGCCATACCGGTCGGCCAATTCTCCGAGGAACACGTTTTTAACCCTACCCCGAGTCCCTTTCCCGCGGCGCACCCGCGCTAACCGGGGGCGCCCGATTCCGGACTTTGTACGAATGCCACAATGACCTCGTGAAGACAACCCAGCAGCACGGCCTGGGACCCACACGCGCCCGCGTCTTGTCGCTTCTCCAGGGCGCGACGGCCCCACAGTCCGTCAGCGACATCGCCGAGGAACTCGGCCTCCACCGCAACTCCGCCCGCTTCCACCTCGACGCCCTCGTGACGGCGGGCTACGCCGAGCGCGCCGTCGTCACCTCCGGGGCGCAGGGCAGACCGCCGCTGCTCTACGCGGCAACGCAGGCCTCGCCGACGCTCAGCAGCACGCACCTCCTGGAGCTCACCGACGTGCTCCTCTCGCACGTGCGCGACATCTCCCCCGACGCCGAGGCCTCCACCCGCGACGCCGGCCGCCTCTGGGGCGCTCGAGTCGCGGTGGACGGCATGGCCCCAGACGAGGTCGTCGACGAGCTCACGCGGCACCTCGCCGAGCGCGGCTTCGGCACCGAGCGCGACGGCGACACCCTCACCTTCCGCCGCTGCCCGTTCCGCGACACCGTCGGCGGGAAGCGGATGCCCCTGGTGTGCGCCATCCACCAGGGCTTCCTCGACGGCTACCTCGACGCCACCGGAGCCGGCCTCGAGGCCGGTGAGCTGGAGGTCAACCCGAGCACCTGCACGGTGACCATCCACGCCGGGTGAGCTCGGCGGGGACGCCGCCCTTTCGCGCCCCCGTCCGGCCAGAAGCCGGCGGAGCCGACCCCGCGGCTGGGCCTGTGGACCGACTCGCTATCCTTTGGGAACAGGTCGTCCCGTCGGCGGAGTTGCCGGCACTGCCAAAGGAGTCAGAGTTGTCGAGCAAGACCGTGATCGTGGGTTCAACCGTCGGCCTACACGCCCGCCCGGCGGCAGTCATCGCCGCCGCGGCGACCGAGTACGAGGACCCCATCTTCCTGTCCTTCGGCGGCAACTCCGTGTCGGCGGCGTCGACCCTGCTGATCATGTCGCTCGGCGCCGAGCACCGCGCCGAGGTCACCGTCGAGTCCGAGAACGCGGCGGCCGTCGAGCGCCTCGCAAGCCTGATCGAGCAGAACCTCGACGACTAACCTCAGGCGCTTCGACGCGGTAGCGGTCGACTCCGTCGACGCAACCGGCTCAACGAGCGTTTTGCGCCGCGATCGCCTCGCGGACCTCTTCCATGTCAAGCGCCAGAACGGCCTCGACCACCTCGACAAACTCCTTCTCGCGCAGCGCGCCGGGCTGCGCGAACACGATCACGCCGTCGCGCAGCGCCATCAGCGTCGGGATGGAGGAGATCTCGAAGCCGGCGGCGAGCTCGCGCTGCTGCTCGGTGTTGACCTTGCCGAAGACCGCATCGGGGTACTTCTCCGACACGCGCTCGAACACCGGCCCGAACATGCGGCACGGCGCGCACCATTCCGCCCAGAAGTCGAGGAGCACGACGCCGTTGTTCTCGACGGTCTCGGTCAGGTTTTCCTTGGTGATCTCAACGGTAGCCATGCGCATCACAATACCCCCGGGGGTATAATGGATTCAACTCGCCCGCCCCGGTGCGCCGCAGCCAAGGAATGATTTGGTCAGTGGTTCCTTAAGGAGCGGGTCAGGTTCTGCAGCAGGAGGGCCTCGGCGAGGGTCGCGCTCGCGAGGTCGGAGAGATCGACGGACTCGTCGATGCCGTGCATCCGCGACGTCGGGTCGACGACGGCGGTGAGCACCACGAGGGCGCCCGGGTTGCGGTCGGCGAACTCCGCGGCGATCGGGATGGACCCGCCGACACCGATCTGGACCGCGTCCACGCCGAAGGCCTCGCGGATCGCGGCGAGGACAGGCTCGGCGAAGGGCCCCTCGACCGGGAACGCGCTTCCCGCGCCGCCCTGGCCCGGCTCGACCTCGACGCGGGCGCCCCACGGGGCGTGCGCGCGCAGGTGGCGGACCAGCGCCTCGGTCGCGGAGTCGGCGTCGTCCCCGGGCGCGATGCGCACGCTGACCTTCGCCCGCGCCGTCGGGATCAGGGTGTTGGAAGCGTCGCGCACCGGGGTGGCGTCGATGGCGAGGACGGAGGCCGCGGGGCGCGTCCACATCCGCGCCGAGGCCATGCCGTCGCCGATCCACTCGACGCCGTCGAGGAGGCCCGACTCCTCGCGGAGCCTGCCGAGGTCGTACTCGACGGCGGGGTTCGGCGCGGCGGCGAGGCCCTCGATCGCGACGTTGCCGCGGTCGTCGTGCAGCGTGGCGAGCAGCCGGCAGAGGGCGGTGAGGGCGTCGGGGACCACGCCGCCGAACTGCCCGGAGTGGACGCCGCTCTCCAGCGTCGAGACGGTGACGACGGCGTCGACGAGGCCGCGGAGGGTCGTGGTCAGCGCGGGCACGCCCGCCTGCCAGTTGACGGCGTCCGCGACGACGAAGACGTCGGCGTCGAGCAGGTCGCCGTAGCGGGCGAACAGCGCAGGCATGCTGGGCGAGCCGATCTCCTCCTCGCCCTCGACGAAGACCTTGACGCCCACCGGCGGCCGTCCGCCGTGCGCGCGCAGCGCCCCGAGGTGGACCGCGATGCCGCCCTTGTCGTCGGCGGAGCCGCGGGCGTAGAGGCGCCCCGCGCGCTCCGTCGGCGAGAAGGCGGGCGAGGTCCAGGCGTCCGCGTCGCCGGTGGGCTGGACGTCGTAGTGCGCGTAGAGCAGCACCGTCGGGGCGCCCTCGGGGGCCGGATAGTGGCCGAAGACGGCGGGCTTGCCGCCGGGGACGTCCAGCAGCTCGACCCGCGGACAGCCCGCGCCGCGCAGCAGCTCGGCGACGAGGTCGGCGGCGGCCAGGACGTCGTCGTGGTGCTCCGGCTGGGACGAGACCGAGGGGATGCTGATCAGGCGGTTGAGGTCGGTCAGGACCGAGGGAAGGGCAGCGGAGACGGCGTCGCGAAGGCTCATGGGGCCAGCCTACTCAGCCCCACCGCTCCCCGACCCGACGCCCCGGGCGGAGCCCCCGGGGTCGCGTCGAAGGGCTTATCCCGAGGCGGTTCAGTTCACGAAAACCGAAGTTATAGCCTCTTTGCATGAAGCAACCGCCGCCGACGCTGTCGCCCTTGCTTCGCTCGGATCTGCAAGGTGATCTCCTCAGCACGCTCTACCTCGCGCCGAGCGAAGAGAACTCGCTCACCGACCTCGCGCGCCGCCTCGACGCCGGGTTGACGACGGTCCACACCGAGGTGGAGCGCCTGGCGACCGCGGGGCTGGTCGTCGACCGCAGGGTCGGCCGCACGCGGCTGGTTCGCGCCAACGTGGAGCACCCGCTGGCGCCCGCGCTCACCGAGCTGCTGACGCTGACCTACGGGCCGGCGACGCTGCTGCCGCGGCTGCTGCGGGCCGTGCGCGGGATCGAACGCGCATACCTGGTCGGCCCATGGGCCGCGCGCCGCGGCGGCGAGCCCGGGGCGTTCCCGCACCGCATCGACGTCGTGCTGGTGGGCGAGGTGCCCGAGCGCACCGCCGCCCGCGTGAGCGCGACGGCCTCCAAGGCGCTGCTGCGCGACGTCGCCGTTACCGTGCTCGCGCCGTCGGACTGGTCCCCCGACAAGGAGCCCGCCGTCGAGCTGGCGCTGAGCGCCTAGCCGAGCGCCGCGGGGATCGGGGCGAGCCAGGCGTCGCGGGCCTCGTCGAGGCCGAGGCTGAGGACGCCGAAGTCGAGCACCGGTTCGGCCGTGACCTCGCCCAGCCGCGTGACCGGCACCCCGCGCTTCGCGCAGAGGGCAAGGAACTCGTCGACCGAGGCCTCCGGCAGGGAGACGACGGCGCGGGCCGCCGACTCCGAGAACAGCGCGACCGTTGCGTCGTCGCCGGGCAGCGACACGCGGAACCCGAGGTTGCCGCGGAACGCCGACTCGGCGAGCGTGACGGCCAGGCCGCCCTCGCTGACGTCGTGCGCCGACGACACCAGGCCGCGCTTCGCGGCCTTCCGCATGACCTTGGCGAGTGCCTTCTCGGCGTCGAGCACGACCGCGGGCGGCATTCCGCCGAGGTGGCCGTCATTCAGGGCGGCCTCCCAGATCGAGCCGGAGAGCTCCTCGCGGGTCTCGCCGAGCAGGAGGACGACCTCGCCGGGCGCGGTGAAGCCGGCGCGGATCCGGGTGGCGACGTCGTCGATCACGCCGAGGACGCCGATGGTGGGGGTCGGCAGGATGGGGGTGCTCGCCGTCTGGTTGTAGAGGCTGACGTTGCCGCCGGTGACGGGGACGCCGAGCTCGCGGCAGCCGTCGACGAGGCCGAGGATGGCCTCCGCGAACTGCCACATGACCTCGGGGTCCTCCGGGGAGCCGAAGTTCAGGCAGTCGGTGATGGCGACGGGCTCGGCGCCGGTGACGGCGACGTTGCGGTAGGCCTCGGCGAGCGACAGCTGCGCGCCCAGGTAGGGGTTGAGGTACGAGAAGCGCGAGTTCGCGTCGAGCGACAGCGCGATGCCCAGCCCCGTCTCCTCGTCGATGCGCAGCATGCCCGAGTCCTCGGGCTGCGCGAGGACGGTGTTGCCGCGGACGTAGCGGTCGTACTGCTGGGTAACCCAGGTCTTGTCGGCGACGTTCGGGTGGCCGAGGACGGCGAACAGCGCGGCGCGCAGTCCCTCGGGGCTGTTGTCGCGGGGCAGGGCCTCGGCGCGGTCGGCGTTGACGCCGTCGAGCCAGGCCGGGCGGTGGTAGGGGCGCTCGTAGACCGGGCCCTCGTGCGCGACGGTCTTGGGGTCGACGTCGACGATGGTCTCACCGTGCCACTGGATGATGAGGCGGTCGCCCTCGATGACCTCGCCGACGGTGGTGGCGAGCACGTCCCACTTGCGGCAGATCTCCATGAAGCGCTCGACGTTGGCGGGCTCGACGACCGCCATCATCCGCTCCTGGGACTCGCTCATGAGGATCTCCTCGGGCGCGAGGTTGGGGTCGCGGAGCGGGACGAGGTCGAGGTTGACGAACATGCCGCCGTCGCCCGCGGACGCGAGCTCGGAGGTGGCGCAGGAGATGCCCGCGGCGCCGAAGTCCTGGATGCCGTTGATGATGCCGGCCTGGAACAGCTCGAGCGTGCACTCGATCAGCAGCTTCTCCATGAACGGGTCGCCGACCTGGACGCTCGGCCGTTTGGCGGGGCCGGTCTCGTCGAAGGTCTCGGAGGCGAGGATCGAGGCGCCGCCGATGCCGTCGCCGCCGGTGGCCGCGCCGAACAGGATCACCTGGTTGCCGACGCCGGAGGCGTGCGCGAGGTGCAGGTCCTCGTGGCGGAGCACCCCGACGCAGAGCGCGTTGACGAGGGGGTTGCCGAGGTAGGTGCGGTCGAACTGGACCTCGCCGCCGATGTTGGGCAGGCCGAGGCAGTTGCCGTAGCCGCCGACGCCGTGGACGACGCCGGGCAGGACGCGCTTGGTGTCGGGCTCGTCGAGGGGGCCGAAGCGCAGGGAGTCCATGACGCCGATCGGCCGGGCGCCCATCGCGAGGATGTCGCGGACGATGCCGCCGACGCCGGTGGCCGCGCCCTGGTAGGGCTCGACGTAGGACGGGTGGTTGTGCGACTCCGCCTTGAACGTGACGGCGTAGCCCTGGCCGATGTCGACGACGCCGGCGTTCTCGCCGATGCCCGCGAGCAGCGGCCCGCGCGGCGTCTCCTGGCTGAGGGCCCTGAACTTCTTCAGGTGCACCTTGGAGGACTTGTAGGAGCAGTGCTCGGACCACATGACCGAGTACATGGCCAGCTCCGCGGAGGTGGGCCGGCGCCCGAGGATCTCGCGGATCCGGGCGTACTCGTCGTCCTTCACGCCGAGCGCGCCGTAGGGCTGCTCGAGCTCAGGGGTCTGGATCGCGTGCTCAACGGTGTCTGCCACGGGGACAATCTACCGGTGCCGCCGTCGCAGGGCTCAATTCGGCCTCCGCGATGGTCCGCTACCCGGACCATCCGGCGTCGGGGATCAGGCGCGGACGCTCAGGAACTGGAGCACCGACGCGAAGAACCGCGCGCCGTCCGTCGACGGGCCGGTGAGCGACTCGACGTTGTGCTCCGGGTGCGGCATCAGGCCGACGACGTTGCCGCGCTCGTTGGTGATGCCCGCGATGTCGTTGGCCGAGCCGTTCGGGTTGTCGAGGTAGCGAAAGACCACCTGGTCGTTGTCCTCGAGCTTGCGCAGCGTCTCCGCCGAGGCCTGGTAGTTGCCCTCGCCGTTCTTCAGCACGATCGTGATCTCGTCGCCCTTGGTGAACGCGCAGGTCCAGGTGGTGTCGATGGTCTCGACGCGCAGCCGCTCGTCGCGGCAGACGAACTGCTGGCCCGCGTTGCGGATCATCGCGCCCTCGAGGAGGTGCGCCTCGCACAGCAACTGGAAGCCGTTGCAGATGCCGAGCACCGGCATGCCCTTGCCGGCGGCGTCGATCACCGTCGACATCACGGGGCTGAACCGCGCGATGGCGCCGCAGCGCAGGTAGTCGCCGTAGGAGAAGCCGCCGGGCAGGATGATGGCGTCGACGCCGTCGATGGAGTCGGAGCCGTGCCACAGCGGGACGGCCTCGGCCCCGGAGAGCTGCACGGCGCGCAGCGCGTCGTGGTCGTCGAGCGATCCCGGGAAGGTGACGACGCCGATGCGGGGCATCAGTCGGTCACCACGTCGAACGACTCGATGACGGTGTTGGCGAGCAGCGTGTCGGCGGCGCGCTCGATCTGGGCGAGCACCTCCTCGGTGACCTCGCCGTCGACCTCGATCTCGAAGCGCTTCCCCTGACGAACCGAGAGGCCCTGGAAGCCCAGCCGCTGCAGGGCACCGGTGACGGCCTTGCCCTGCGGGTCGAGGATCTCGGGCTTGGGCATGACGTTGACGACGACGCGTGACATGAGGGCAACTCTAATGGCCGACGGCGCAATCGCTAACCTCGCTTCCAGAGTCAGCCCGCGAGCCACTCCACCGCCTGGCCGAACAGCTTCCCGTAGCCCGCCCAGTCCATGAACTCCTGCGGCGCCCAGTGCGGGGAGATGTCGGAGGCATAGGCGAGGGTGCGGCCCTTTCCGACCTCGCGGACGACGAGCAGCGGGCGCCCCTCGACCTCCGCGAGCACCGTCGCGTCGTCGCGGGCGGCCAGCTTCTGGTAGCCGAGGATGGCGGGCCACTCGCGGTCGAGCCCGGCGGTGACCGGATGTTCGACGTCGGTCACAGCACCCTCGGCTCCCTCGGGTGCCTCGACGCGGTCGTCGTACGGGAGGAGCGTGACGGGCAGGATCTCCTCGATGGGGGTGTCGAAGTAGTTGGCCTTGGCCTCGAAGCCCTGGAAGCTGAGGTAGCCGCCGGCCATCATGAGGCCGCCGCCGCGGTTCACCCACTCGCGCAGCAGCTTCAGCCGGTTGGGTGCCCTGCGCCCCTCCTCGAACACGACCGGCGGCAGCAGCAGGGTGTTGGCGCCGACGTCGGACAGGAGCACCACGTCGTAGGCGTCCAGCTCCTCCAGCGTCAGCGGGAAGAACTCGGCGACGTCGTGCGAGCGCAGGTGCGTGACCTCGTGCCCCTCCGCCGCGAGCGCCTTCAGCAGCGCGGCGCAGCCGATGTGCACCTGCGTGTGCGCGAACGCGTCGTAACCCTTGTGGTCGATGACCGCACTGACCCACGATTCCCCTGCGAGTAGCACCTTCGCCATGTTCTCCCCTTCGTCCGGTTGTGTTGGTGAGGCTATGCCGGGAGCCTACCGGCCTTTCGGTCCGGCTCGACCACGTATGGTGTCCGGATGGCAGTCCTCCTCATCGCCCTCCTCGACGGCACGCTCGTCGATCCCGCTCAACCCATCGTGCGGGCCGACGACCAGGGCGTGGTGCGCGGCGACGGCGTGTTCGACGCCCTGCTCGCGGTCGGCGGCCGGGCCCGGGACCTCGACCCACACCTGGAGCGCCTCGCGCAGTCGGCACGCATGCTCGACCTCCCCGCCCCCGACGAGGCCGGCTACCGCCGCGCCGTCGACGCGGTGCTCGCGGCCTGGGACTGGGCCGCGCACCCCGAGGCCGTTCTCCGGATGATCCTCACGCGCGGCCCCGAGGGCACGGCCGGCGAGCCCAACGGCTGGGTGATGGCGGCCCCGCTGGACGCCGCATCGCGCCGGCAGCGGAGTGAGGGCGTGCGCGTCCTCCTGCTCGACCGCGGGTTCGAGGGCGGCGAGATCGCCGACCTCCCCTGGCTGCTGCCCGGCGCGAAGTCGCTGTCCTACGGCATCAACATGGCGGCAAAGCGGTACGCCGTCGCCAACGGCGCCGACGACGTCATCTTCCGCGCCCCGTCGGGGAAGCTGCTGGAGGGGCCGACGTCGAGCGTGGTGCTGGACCTCGACGGCGTGCTGGTCACGCCCCCGCTGGACGGCATCCTTCGTTCGATCACCATCGAAGAACTCGTGAACGGCGCCCCGGCCGCGGGGCTCGAGGTGCGGATCCAGGAGCTGCACCGGGACGACCTCGGCCGCTGCCGCGGCGCCTGGCTGCTGTCCAGCGGCCGCATCCTCGCGCGCGTCACGCACGTCGACGGGCAGGAGCTGCCGTCCTCCCCGCTGGACGTCCGCCTGAGCCGCCTGCTCGGGGTGCCCTGGCGGTGATGCTCGTTCCGCCGGACATCTCCTGGGACGCGCTCCCCACGGAGGGGCGCGCGCTGCTCGACCGCGTCGCCGCCCGCGCCCGAGAACTGCTGGACGGGACCCTCACCACCGTGCGCGACGGCGAGGCCGTGACACTCCGGATCACCGAGGTCGAGGCCTACGGCGGCGGCTTCGACCCCGCGTCCCACGCCTACCGCGGCCCCTCGGCCCGCAACGCCGCCATGTTCGGCCCGCCGTTGCACGCCTACGTGTACCGCCACATGGGGCTGCACACGTGCATGAACGTCGTCGTCGGGGTCGACGCCATGCCCACGGGCGTGCTGATCCGCGCCGGCGAGGTGATCGACGGCGCGGAGGCGGCGAGGGCCCGCCGCGCCGCGAAGGGCGTCACCCGCAGCGACCTCGACCTCGCGTCCGGCCCCGCCCGCCTCACCGTCGCACTGGCGATCACCATCGCCGACTTCGGCGCCCCGCTCGACGGCTCCGCCGGGCTCCTCCTGGAGCCACGGCGGAGCGCCGAGCCGACGATCGCCGTCGGCCCCCGGGTCGGGGTCGGCAAGGCCAAGGACTTCCCGTTGCGCTTCTGGGTCGCGGGCGACAAGACGGTGTCGAAGCCGAACTGAGCCGACCGCGGTAGGCGCTTGTAAGCTGGGCTTCGCCGCAACCCGGCTCATTGTTTCAAGGAGCATCGACGCACCATGACAATCCTCGACGAGCGACGTCGCTCGCTACTGACCGAAGCCGCTGCCGACCTCGACACCGCGCCCATCGACGCGACGGAGCTGATCGGCCTCTACCATCGCCACCTCCTCACGGAGGACCTGGCCACCCGGCACCCCGACGACATCAGGGGCGGGGTGCTCAGCCATCTCGCCCTCGCCCGGACGCGCCGCCCCGGCGAGATCCTCGTGGCGGGCTTCACCCCGACGGTGGAGACCCACGGCTGGGCCACGGGCAACACCGTCCTCCAGGTGGTCACCGACGACAC
>DAONOU010000055.1:0-12073 GCA_035409265.1 Arachnia sp.
GAGGTCGAACTCCGCGACCTCCGGGAACGCCGGGATCAGCGCGTCCCGGAGCGCGCCGTCGAGCGCGTTGACGGGGCCGTTGCCCTCGCCGACGACCATCCGACGCTCGCCCCTGGCGGTGAGCTTCACCGTCGCCTCGGACGTGTTGACGCCGTCGCGCTCCTCGGTGAAGACGCGCCACGAGTGCACCTCGAAGGGCAGCTCGAGGACGCCCAGCTCGTTGCGGAGCAGCATCTCGAAGCTGGCGTCGGCCGACTCGTACGAGTACCCCTCGGCCTCGCGGGCCTTGACGACGCCGGTGATCCTGGCGGCCTGCTCGCGGTCGCCGAGGTCGAAGCCGAGCTGCTCGCCCTTGATCTGGATGTTGGCGCGGCCGGCCATGTCGGAGATCAGCATCCGCATGTCGTTGCCGACGATGGCGGGGTCGATGTGCTGGTACAGCATCTCGTCGACCTTGATCGCCGAGGCGTGCAGGCCCGCCTTGTGCGCGAAGCTCGAGTGGCCGACGTAGGGCTGGCGGCCCAGCAGCGGCTGGTGCGCCACGAGCGCGATCGCGTGCGCGATGCGGGTCAGCTCCGCAAGCTGCTCCGGCGGGAGGATGTCCCAGCCGTACTTGATCTGCAGGTTCGGGATGAGGGCGGAGAGGTCGGCGTTGCCGGTGCGCTCGCCGTAGCCGTTGAAGGTGCCCTGCACGTGCATCACGCCGGCCTCGACGGCGGCCATGGTGTTGGCGACGGCGCACGCCGTGTCGTTGTGGCAGTGGATGCCGAGATTCGCGCCGGTCGCGGCGGCGGCGTCGACGACCTCGCCCATCCAGCTGGGCAGCATGCCGCCGTTGGTGTCGCAGAGCACGACCACCTCGGCGCCGGCGTCGTGCGCCGTCTGGACGACCTTGAGGGCGTACTCGGGGTTGGCGCGGTAGCCGTCGAAGAAGTGCTCGCAGTCCACGAACACGTGCTTGCCCTGCGAGCGCAGGAACTGCACGGTGTCGGTGATCATCTCGAGGTTCTCCTCGAGCGTGGTGCGCAGCGCGCGGAACACGTGCTCGTCGTGCGACTTGGCCACGATGCAGATGTAGTCGGTGTCGGCGTCGACGAGCGCCCGGGTCAGCGCATCGTTTTCGGCCTTCGCCCCGGCCTTGCGCGTCGCGCCGAACGCGACCAGCTTCGAGTGCCTCAGGTCCAGCTTCTTGGCGAGCTGGAAGAACTCGGTGTCGGCAGGGTTCGCGCCCGGCCAGCCGCCCTCGATGAACGTGACTCCCAGCTCGTCGAGGTAGCCCGCAATCTTCACCTTGTCCGCGACCGAGAGGTTCAGCCCCTCCTGCTGACCACCGTCGCGTAGGGAGGTGTCGAAGACGTGGAACTCGGCGGGGCGCTGGGGCAACGTTGGCATGAGGGCTCCTGCATGGGGTCGGGGGCTGGGCGAAGCTTACGCGCCCGCGGCGCGGTCCGGACGTCTCATTCAGTGGACGGACAACTGAGACGGGCGACATGCGAAGCGCGCGCTCCGTAGGGTCTCCCCATGACTTCAGCCAGCATTGCCGTCATCGGCGGCGACGGCATCGGCCCCGAGGTGACGGCGGAGGCGCTCAAGGCGCTGACCGCGGTCGCAGGCCCCGATGCGTTCGACTTCGTCCACTACGACCTCGGCGCCGAGCGCTGGCAGCGCACCGGCGAGGTGCTGCCCGACTCCGTGCTTGAGGAGCTGAAGGGCGCCGACGCCATCGTCCTCGGCGCCGTCGGCGCGGCCCCCGGATCGAAGGCGATCCCCAGCGGCCTCCTCGAGCGGGGCCTGCTGCTGAAGCTCCGCTTCGCGTTCGATCACGCGATCAACCTGCGCCCCTCGAAGCTGTACCCCGGGGTGCCGACGCCGCTGGCGCCGCGCATCGTCGAGGGCAAGGACGTCGACTTCGTCGTCGTCCGCGAGGGCACCGAGGGCCTGTACTGCGGCAACGGCGGCGCGGTGCGCGTCGGCACCCCGCACGAGCTGGCCACCGAGGTCTCGGTCAACACGGCCTACGGCGTCGAGCGGGTCGTCCGCGACGCCTACCGCCGCGCCCAGTCGCGCCGCGGCCACCTCACCCTGCTCCACAAGCACAACGTGCTGGTCAACGCCGGGTCGCTGTGGAACCGGATCTTCCAAGAGGTCGGGCGCGAGTTCCCGGACGTCGAGCAGAAGTACCTGCACATCGACGCGGCGATGATCGCGCTGGTCGTCGACCCGTCGCAATTCGACGTGATCGTCACCGACAACCTGTTCGGCGACATCGTCACCGACCTCGCCGCTGCCGTCACCGGCGGCATCGGCCTGGCCGCGTCGGCCAACATCAACCCGAGCGGCGAGTTCCCGTCGATGTTCGAGCCCGTGCACGGCTCCGCCCCCGACATCGCGGGCAAGGGCATCGCGGACCCGACGGCGGCGATCTCCTCCATGGCGCTGCTGCTCGACCACCTGGGCAAGCCCGAGCTGGCGAAGCGGATCGACGACGCGGTCTCGGCGGACATCGCCGAGCGCGGCGCGCAGAAGTTCGGCACCGTCGAGACCGGCGACCGCATCGCCGCCCGCCTCGGATAGCGCTGGTTGAGCCCGAGTAGCCGACGAGAAGGGGGCCCTGATCCCAGCGATCAGGGCCCCCTTTTCGCGCCTCGGGGTGTCACAGATCGCCGACGCGGCGCGTAAGGGTGCGTGGAAGGTAACGGAAGGCGCGCATGGGAGACCGCGACGATTTCGAGGGCTGGGCGCGGGACGCCGCCGGTCCTCTCTTTCGGCACGCGCTCATGCTGACCGCCGACCGTCACCTCGCCGAGGACCTCGCACAGGAGACGCTGACGAAGATGTACATCCACTGGCCCCGCATCGACCTCGCCGCGCACCCGCTGGCGTACGCCAAGCAGACGCTGTACCGGCAGTTCGTGTCCGGCCGACGCCGCAGGAGCGCGGCCGAGCTGGTGACGGACTCGTTCCCCCAGCTCGCGGTGCCGGAGTTGGACGTCGCCGGAAGCGTGGATCTGCGCCGCGCGCTCGGCAGGCTCAGCCCGACGGAGCGGGCCGTCGTCATCGCGCGCTACGCCGAGGGCCTGCCGACGGCGGAGGTGGCGACGCTGCTCGGCCGCTCCGAGGCGTGGGTCCGCAAGACCGCGTCGCGGACGCTCGCCAAGATCCGCAGGAGCCAGGACCTCGCCCCAGACACCGAACGGAGGAGCCTCGCATGACCGACCCGACCCACGTCCCGCTCACCCCCGAGGAGACCTCAGCGCTCGTCCAACGCGCCGTCCGGGGCGGCGAGCGCCGCCTCCGCACCCGTCGGATCGCCTCCGGTTTCGCCGCCGTCGCGGTCGTGGCCGCCCTCGGGGTCGGCGCCCTCTCGGTCCTCACCCTTCCGGGCCGCGCGCCCATCCCCGCCTCGCCGCCCGTCTCCCTCTCGAAGGCGCCCGAGACGCCGACCGCCCCGATCCCGTTCGACGCCGGCATTCAGGAGGGCCTCGAGACTCTCCTCCTCGACCTCCCCGGGGTGAAGGCCGGTCCCGAGGAGATCGCCGACGAGCGCCCCGGCGGCAGCTACGTCGCGGGCGGCTACCTGGACGCCAACACCCCCGTGACCGTCACTCTCAGCCCCGTTCCCCTCAGGGACGGGGACGCGAAACAGGTGACCTCCCCGCCCCTCCTCCCCGAGGACAGCACCTTCTGGGAGCTCACCGACGCGGCGAGCCCTGATGTCCAGGTGTGGGCCCGGGAGCGCTCAGACGGGGCCACCGTCACCGTCCGCGTCGGTCTCGGCTACCTGCCTCACGACGAGCCGAATACCCCCAGCATCCCGGCCCGGATCGACGGGGTCGACGTGCTCAAGTTCCTGTCCTCGGACGAGTGGGGGCCGCTCCTCGACGCGGTCTCGGCCGCGCAGTAGCCGCGCCGCCGTCGGGTTTGTCACGGCCGACCGCGTCGGCGCGTAAAGGCCAGTGACAAGCCCCTCAGGAGGACCCATGCACTCGCCGACGCGACGCATCCTGGCTGCCGCGACTCTGCTGCTCGGCACCGTCGGATGCGCGAGCACCGCACCCCGCCCCTCTGCACCCGATGCCCCCGGCACGCCCCCCGCGGCGCCGTCGGCATCGCCGTCGCCGACCGACACCGCCCACGGCCCCGACTCGAGCGCGCTCGACGTGCAGCGAAAGACCGCCGGCCGCTTCGGTCCCCTGCCCCTGGACGCCTACAAGCCGAGCCGCGGCGAGAGCGACCTCCTCTCGCGGGCCAGCCAGCAACTCCAGTCCGACTGCCTCGCCGGGTTCGGCTTCTCCTACGACTGGCCCGAGCCGCTGCCTGCAGACGTCATGGGCCTCCTCGACGCCGAGATGCAGGACAGGATCATGGGAAACCACAACGTCGAGCAGGCCAAGGCCACCGGGTACGTCGACGCGACCACCGCGTTCCAGGAGGCGACGGGCAACGTCAAGCCCAGCTCGGAGCCGATCAGTTCCGCGCTGGAGTTCGTCCTGTACGGGGTGCGCCAAGGCGAACCGGACGCCGGCGATCAGACCGAGTCCCCTGGCGAGGTCGACGGCGTCGCGGTGCCGCCAAACGGCTGCGCCGGCAAAGCGAACTTGGCGCTCTGGGGAAGCTACTCCACCATCAAGGACGACCTGGCCAACGACCTCGGCGTGGAGGCCTGGTTCGCCACCGCGGCCGACCCGCGAATGGTCGAGATCGAGCGGCTCTGGCAGCGGTGCATGTCTGAGCGCGGGTACGCCGTCGGGACGTTCAAGGAGGAGAACGCCAAGAGCCGCCCCTGGGACAAGGTCCCCGTCGCGGAGCGCCCGACGCCGGACGAGCGGGCCATGGCGGTCGCCGACGCCGATCACCGACGACAAGGGCGTATTCGGCGCCTCCACCGCGGCCGGGGTGGCAAGGCTCTACACCGACGCCGGGTACGCGGCCCAGGAGGCGCTGCCGATGGCCGAGGCCGCCTTCCTCCCGACGATGCCCGCCCGGGTGGTGTCGTCCACAGCCGCCCGCGGCCGCTCTGCCGCCGACGCCTCGCTCGTCGTGGCCGCCGGCAACCCCGTCGTGGTCGTCGGCCAGCCGGACCGCCAGCTCGCCGAGCTCGCGTCCGAGGGGGTCGCGGCGAGGATCGCCAACGAGCTGAGCGGCGAGGCGTTCGACGCGACGTTCTCGACCGCCCAGGCCGCGCCCTCCGGCGGCGCGGACGAGCAGGACGCCGCGGGCACGCCGGACGCCGCCAGCCTGGTCGTGGTCCCGAACGAGCCGCTGCCGCTGCCGTGGATCGGGGCGAACGTGCGCGTCAGCGTCGACCTCCGCACCACCGACGGCCCCGTGCTCACCGTCCCGATGGCCGCCGTCCGCACCGACGGCGGCGGGCGCACCGTCGTCACGGTGATCGACGGCGACGCCCGGCGCGACGTCGAGGTCAGCCCGGGCGTCACCGGCGACGGCTTCGTGGCCATCGACGGCGAGGTCGCCGAGGGCGACGAGGTGCTCGTGGGGGTGGCCTCGTGAGCACGCCCGCGATCGAGCTCGACGGGGTGGGCCGCACCTACCCCGGCCCGCCGCCCGTCACCGCGCTGACCGGCGCGACGGTGCGGATCGACGAGGGCGAGTTCGTCGCCGTCGTCGGCCCCTCGGGCTCCGGCAAGTCCACGTTCCTCAACATGCTGGGGCTGCTCGACACGCCGACGGCCGGGACGTACCGGCTGGGCGGCGTGGACACCTCGCTCCTCGGCGAGGACGCGCGCACCGGCCTGCGCGGCGCGCGGATCGGCTTCGTGTTCCAGAGCTTCCACCTGATGAACCACCGCAGCGCCGTCGAGAACGTGGAGTTGGCGATGCTGTACCAGCGGGTCGACCCTCGCGACCGCACGTCGCGCGCGCGGCGCGCGCTGGAGCAGGTCCGGCTGGGGCATCGGGCGGACGCCCTGCCCTCGCAGCTCTCCGGCGGGGAGCGGCAGCGCGTGGCGATCGCCCGCGCGCTGGTCAACCGGCCGTCCGTCCTGCTGTGCGACGAGCCGACGGGCAACCTCGACTCCGCCACCGCGGGCGACGTCCTCGGGCTCATCGACGACCTCCACGCCGACGGCCTGACCATCCTCCTCATCACCCACGACCCGGCCGTCGCGGCCCGGGCCGGCCGCACCCTCACGATCCGGGACGGGAGGCTCACCGATGGCTGATCCCGCCGCCCTCCCGATGTCGCGGCTGCGGGCCAGCGACCTGGCCCACGAGGCGCTCGCCGCGCTGATCGCCCGCCCGGCGCGCTCCGTGCTCACCGGCCTCGGCACGGTGCTGGGCGTCGGCACCCTCGTCACCATCCTGGGGCTGACCACCACGGCGCAGGCGCAGGTGTCGGCCCGCTTCGACGCGCTGGCGGCCACCACGGTCACGGTCGAGGACCACCACACGGCCACCCCCGTCCTCACCCCCGAGGCCGCCGACCGCGTGTCGTCGCTGGTCAACGGCGTCGAGGCCGTCGGCTACCACTGGCCCGTGAGCGGGGTCGCGGACGTCCGCGTGGTCGCCTCGCGGCCGGTGTCGTCGCGCATCCAGGTGACCGCGGCCAGCCCGGGGCTGTTCGCCGTCGTCGACGCCGCCGTGAGCAGCGGGACGCTGTTCGACCGGTTCCACGACGCGCACGCGCTGCCCGTCGCGGTCGTCGGCGAGATCGCCGCCCAACGGCTGGGCCTGCCCGACCTCGCGCTCGCGCCCAGCGTGCTCGTCGACGACCGGCCCTACACCGTCGTCGGCGTGATCTCCGCGACCACGCGGATGCCGGACCTGCTCAGCTCGGTGATCATCCCCGCCGGGGCTGCGGAGGAGCGGTTCGGCCCGCCGTCGGGCTCCGGCGGCAACGTCGCGACGATGCTCATCGCCACCCGCCCGGGCGCGGCGCGCCAGGTGGCGGCCGAGGCGCCCTGGGTGCTGACGCCGCAGGACCTGGGCCAGGTGGAGGTCGTGCCGCCGCCCGACCCGCGGACGCTGCGCGAGTCGGTGGACGCGGACCTGTCCAACCTGCTGCTCGCGCTCGCCGCCATCTGCCTGTTCATCGGCGCCGTCGGGATCGCCAACACCACGCTCGTCGCGGTGATGGAGCGGACCCCGGAGATCGGCCTGCGCCGCTCGCTCGGGGCCAGGAGCAGGCACGTCTTCGCGCAGATCATCGCGGAGTCGAGCCTGCTCGGCGTCCTCGGCGGCGTCGTCGGCGCGACCGTCGGCATCCTCGCGATCCTGGCCGTCTCGCTCGTCCAGGGCTGGACCCCGGTGCTGGAGCCGGGCCTGGTCGTCATCGCGCCGGCCATCGGCCTGGCCGTCGGCGCCCTCGCGGGCCTGCAACCCTCGTGGCAGGCGTCGCGCATCCAACCCACCGAGGCCCTCCGGCGGTGATCGCTCAGCGCTGAAGGGCCGCGACGGGCTCGATGCGGGCGGCGCGCAGCGCGGGGTAGATCCCCGCCACGAGCCCGATGGCCAGGCCGAGGGTGGGGGTGGCCAGGAGCCAGGGCGGGACGATGGCGGTCCACTCGCGGGCGAGGCAGACGGCCACGACGACGGCGATGCCGATGGGTGCGCCGATGAGGCCGCCGATCAGCCCGAGGATGCTGGACTCGCCGACGAACTGCGCGCCGATGTGGCGCGGGGTCGCGCCGAGGGCGCGACGGAGCCCGATCTCCGGGATGCGCTCCATGACCGAGACCGTCGTGAGGTTCGTGATGCCGAACGCGCCGACCAGCAGGGTGATCCCGGCCAGCGCGAGGAACAGCGTGGTCAGGTCTCCCCCGACCGTCTCCTGGAGCTGACGCGGGTCCGGCGGCGTGCTGACGGTGTAGGCGTCCATGCGCTCGGGGCGCAGCGCGTACGGCGCCTGCTCGCCCACCACTGCGGCGGCCCCGATCCGGGTGTCGATCGTCATCCACGGCGTCTGCTTGGGTTCGCCCCACAGCGCGAGCGCCGTCGTGTGCGGGACAATGACGCCCCCGAGCATCGACGTGTTGTGCGAGATGTCGTCGAAGATCCCGACGACGCGGAACGCGACGCCGTCGATGAACACGTTCGCGTCCGGGTGGCTCATCGTGACGCCCAGCCGGTCGGCGGCGACGGAGCCGAGGACGGCGACGCGGCACTCCCGCTCGACGCAGAACCGGTCGAAGCTCCTCCCCTCCCGCAGGCTGGCCTGGCTGGCCTCCAGCATGCCGTCGGATGCCGCGAAGATGCCGACGGCCGGCGGCCTGCCGAGCCGGTCGCGCACCACCGTCCTGCTGACGGTGAACGAGCCGTTGGTGCTCAGCTCCCACGCGACGCCCGTGGCGTTGACGCCGTCGATCCCGGCGACCCGCGCGACGCCGTCGGGCGTGAATCCCCCGATGCCGTACTGGAGGTCGAGGGGCTGGATCTCGACGGCGGTGGCGCGCAGGAACGAGAACCGGTCGGAGATCTGGCCCTGCGCGCTGGTGGTCAGGCCGAGGACGGCGACCAGCGTCGCGATGCCGAGGACGGTGCCCGCGACGGTCAGCGCGACGCGCAGGGGCCGGGAGCCGACCGCGAGGACGATCTCGCCGAGCCAGCTCCGCCAGCCCAGCCGCGAGACGGGAAGGTCGGGGGCGGGCGGGTTCGCGCGGCCCGGCTCGCCGCCCGGCGCCTCGGCCGGCGGCCTCACCGGCTCAGCCCCGGGCCGCTGACGACCACGGCGTCGCCCGGCCTCAGCGCGGCCGCGCCGTCGGGCGTCGTCACCTCCGCAAACCCGCCGACGATGTCGCCGACCGTCACCGGGACGACCTCCTGCGCGCCCTCGGCGCCGACCCGCACGACCACCGTCTGCCCGTCGGCCTGGGCGAACACCGCGGGGACGGGGACGGCGAGCACCGTGGCGGCCGTCGACGTCTGGGCGATGACCACGCGCACGTCGGCCCCGTTGAGGGAGGCCGGGAGCGCCTCCCCCGGCCGCAGCGAGACCGTCGAGGTCGCCAGCGTCTCCCCCTGCTCGACGGCCGTGACCTCCGCCGCCACGCTCGTGCCGTCGTCCAGGTGGATCGTCGCCGCGTTGCCCGCCTCGATGGTGGCCGCCTCCGCGGGCGGCACCATCGCCGTCACCGCCGTCTCGCCGGACGCGAGCACGACGAGCTCCTCGGTCTCGGATGACTGCCCCACCTGGGCGGCGACGCTCAGCACGGTCGCGGTCGGCGCGGGCACGAACGCCACCTCGCGCAGGTCGAGGCCCCCGCCCGACGGCGGCTCGTAGCCCGCCGCCCGGTACAGCGCCGAGATGCCCTCGGAGGTCTTGGCCGTGAACTCGTCGCCCGAGCCACTCGCGAGCGACAGCGCGCCGAGCGCCTCGTTGAGCGCGGCGGCGTCGGGGCCCTTGTCGCCCACCTTCAGGTCGCGGTATGCGGGGAACTCGCCCTGCAGCAGGAACACCGGCCTGCCGGAGACCTCGATCAGCGGCGCCCCCGCCTCCACCTGCTCCCCGGGTGCCACGGCCACCTTCGTGACCACCGACAGCGCGTCGGACGACGCCACCGGCCCCACCGAGACCGTGCGGCCGATCGCCACCGTCCCCCGCGTGACCGTCTCCCCCGCGAGCTCGCGCTCGCTCACCTCCGCGGTGATGACCGACAGCGCAGGGGGCGCGGCGTCGGCGAGCTGCTGCGCCGGGGAGCGGACGGCGCGGCCGAGGAGGACCCCGACGACCATGGCGGCGACCGCCACGACCACCAGGATCACGAACGCGCGCTGGGGCCGTCCCACCCCCGCCCGGCGGGTCGGCCGGCCGTCGACGGCGTCTGTGTTCTGCGGCGTGACCATCTATCCCTCGTCTCCTTCCGCGAGGACCTCGGTCGCCCTGCGGATCACGTCGTCGAGCTCTTTCCGGATCTGGGCGAACGCCTCGGGGTTCTCCTCGATGGCGTTCGTCTGGAACGCGAAGTCGGCGACAGCCATCGCCTCGCGCACCCGGGTCTCCTCGAAGCAGTGGAACATGGCGACCGCCGCCTGCTTCGCGGCCTCGCTCGGCCGCTGCAGGTCCTCCGTGCGGAACTGCTCGGGCTGCTCGTAGGTGTCGGGCAGGCCCGGGTAGCCGGCTCTGGTCATGCACGCGATATATGCCGCCGTGGCCTCCCGCGACGCCGGGGAGTCGGTCGAGCGCGGGTCCCAGAGCACCTCGCGGACCAGGTCCGGCGTCTTGACGCCGCTGGCCTCGATCACCGAGGCGTCGCCCATCAGGAGGCGGTCGGCCTCGCCGGTGCAGCCCGCCCGGCGCCCCTCCTTCGCCGCCTCGCGCCACTCCTCTTCGGTCCCGCCGAGGGCGGCGCGCTCTGCCTCCCGGAGCGGACGCGACGGACACGGGACTCGCGTCGCCAGGGCGGCGCAACCCCGTGAGGCTGTCGGCGGGCGGCTCTAGGGAGCACCCCGCCATGGTCCCGACAAGCAGCAACGGGAGCGCGACGCGACAAAACCGGTGGTGACCGCGGAACAGTCTGGGCATAGGGCGCCTCCCAGTCGAGGGTGTTCACCTCCCCTACGCGCCACAGCCGCCGAACGTGACAACCGCGTTCGAGGCCAGTGGTACTTCGCCACTGGACCCATCGGAAACCGTGGCAATACTGCTACAGTTGCGCACATGACGGTGGTGGCCAGCAGGGACCTGCGTAATCACACGGCGGAGGTGCTCCGCCGCGTTGCAGAGGGCGTCGAGATCACAGTGACCGTGCACGGTCGTCCCGTGGCGCTCATCTCCCCTCCGCGGAGCCAGCGGCCGCGGACCTTCAGCAAGGCGGAACTCCTCGGGCATCGCGACCAGTCCCTCTCCGATCCGGGCCTCCTCGCCGACCTGAAGTGGATCTCCGCAGGAACCACCGACGACCTGGATGACCTCGAATGAGCTCGGGACTTGCCGACACCAGCGTGTACATCGCTATCGAGAGCAGACGCGACCTTGCCCGCGACCTACTGCCGGATGAGATGTTCGTCAGCGTCATCACGCTGGCTGAGCTGGAGGCAGGGGTCTTGGCGGCGAACGACCTCGTCAGCCGCTCCGCGCGGCTCCGCACCTTCGAGTTCGCCTCGCGCCACGAACCGCTCCTCGTCGACGCCGCCGTGTCCGCCCACTGGGCGCGACTGCGCGTCGCGCTCCATCAGGCGGGTCGCCGATCGGGAGTCAACGACCTCTGGCTCGCCGCAACCGCCCTGGCAAATAGCCTCCCCATCGTCACCCAGGACGACGACTTCGACGTCCTCGCGGAACTGGGTCTGCTTGAGGTCATCAAGGTCTAGGACCTACTTTACGTGGGAGATATGACAACAGGTCTGGTGCCACATCTCCCACCTAAGCGTTCCGGCAACGAGATGTACTCCGACGACGGCATCGTGGTTTGGTCGGGCCGTCCAACCGGGAGATGATCCCCCGCATCTCGGAATGTAACGTCGGCATCCGGTCACCGCGTATTAGCTGGTGACGAAGGGAAACGCATGCACGTGATAGACGAGTTCGAGGCGTGGGCCGTCCAGGCCACGCCGCGGCTGTTCCGCCACGCCAGGCTGCTCATGGGCGACTGGCAACTGGCGGAGGACCTCGTGCAGGACACGCTCGCCAAAATGTACGTGAACTGGCACCGCGTGGACCTCGACCACAACCCCACCGGGTACGCGTTGCAGACCCTGTTTCGCCTCTTCGTCTCTCGACGCCGTCGGAAGTCCTCGGGAGAGATCGCCACCGATCTCATCCCGGAGACCCTCGCCGGCACCAGGATCGACCACGAGCTGCGACTCGACCTGGCCAGGGCCCTGGCCGAGCTCAAGCCCACGGAACGGGCCGTCGTCGTCGCGCGCTACATCGACGACAGGCCCGTCGCCGAGGTGGCAACGCTCCTCGACCGATCCGAGGGGTGGGTGCGCACCACCTCCTCCCGCGCCCTCGCGCGCCTCCGCCACCATCCCCAGCTGGCCCCGTTGGCCGCCCACGCTTGAAGGAACTGACCATGCACCTCACCGACAACACCGAACTGACCGACGCCCAGACCCGCGACCTCGTCCGACGCGGCGTCGCCAAGGGCCGCCGGATGAACGCCACCCGCCGCGC
>DAONOU010000056.1:0-12004 GCA_035409265.1 Arachnia sp.
CCGTCGTTCCGGACGGCGTGCCGTCCACGCAGGTGGTGATGACGGTCACCGGCGCGGAGACGCGCGCCATGGCCTCCCGGAATGCCTGCTCGAGTTCGTCCACGGCGCAACCGTAGCCGCCCGCGCTATGGAACGGGATGACGCCCATCCGCGGAACGCGAGGATCAGGCGTTCGTCCGCGGCTCGTCGTCCTCGGTGTAGATGCCGGGGGCGTCGTAGATCAGCGTGGCGCCGTCCGCCTCGGCCTTCATCTGCCGCGGCGCGATGAGGCGCGCCAGGTGGTAGACGCCGATGACGACGATGGTGCCCAGCGCGATGCCGCCCAGCTGGAACTCGCCCAACGGGACCGACACGTTGCCGACGCCGATGATGATGCCCGCGGAGGCGGGGATCAGATTCAGCGGGTTGCCGAAGTCGACGTTGTTCTCGCGCCAGATCTTCGCGCCCAGAAGGCCGATCATGCCGTAGAGCACGACCGTGATGCCGCCGAGCACGGCCGAGGGCGTTGCCGAGATGACCGCGCCGAACTTCGGCGAGAAGCCGAACATGATGGCGACGACGGCCGCGACGACGTAGGCGGCCGTCGAGTACACGCGCGAGGCGGCCATGACGCCGATGTTCTCCGCGTAGGTGGTCGTGGGGCCGGCGCCGACCGCCGTCGCGATCATCGAGCCCACGCCGTCGGCCGCGATGGCCTTGCCCATGAGCGGGTCGAGATCCTCCTTCGTCATCTCCGCGACGGCCTTCACGTGGCCGGTGTTCTCGGCGATGAGCGCGATGACCACCGGCAGCGCGATGATGATGGCGCCGAGGCTGAAGTGTGGAAGGTGCAGGCCGACGACGTTGGCGGTGCCGCCGTGGGTCCAGGTGGCGAGGTCGGTGACCGGGGGGAGGCCGAACCAGTCGGCCGCGGCCACGCCCGACCAGTCGACGCGGGGGGTCTGGACACCCTCGGCGGTGGTCAGCGGGCCGGCGACCAGGTCCATGACCCAGCTGAAGACGTACCCCACGACGAGCGAAAGGAAGATCGCGATGCGGCCGAGGAAGCCGCGCAGGCCGATGGACAGCGCGACGACGATCAACATGACGACGAACGCCACCCACGGGTCGACGGGGAAGTAGACGTTGGCCACCACGGGCGCGAGGTTGAAGCCGATCAGCATCACGACCGCGCCCGTCACCACGGGCGGCAGCGCGCGGTGGATGACCCGGGCGCCGGCGAAGTGGATGATGAGGCCGACCATGAAGAGCGTGAGGCCGACGACGAACAGCGCGCCCGTGAGGTCGGCGGGGTTGCCGCCCGCGGCGTAGATCGCCGTCGACACGCCGACGAACGAGGCCGACGAGCCGAGGTAGCTGGGCACGCGGTGCTTGACGGCGAAGAGGAAGATCAGGGTCGCGACGCCCGACATCATGACGGCGAGCTGGGCGTTCAGGCCCATCAGCAGCGGGAATACGAACGTGGCGCCGAACATCGCCACCACGTGCTGGGCGCCGAGCCCGATGGTGCGTCCCCAGCTCAGCCGCTCGGTGGGCTTGACCACCGCGTCCGGCTCGAGCACTCCGTTGTTATGCAGCGTCCACATGGGCGTCCTTTCGTCGGCGGCACTCTACTTCCTGGCCCGGCGCCGCGGCACACCGGAGTGCCCTATGCCTCCCCCGGTCGCCGCGGGCCGAGGCGCGCGCCGATAAGGTGGGAGACATGGCGCACGACGTGCTGGTCCTCGGGGCCACGGTGGCGGGGCTCACCGTGGCGCGTCGGCTTGCCCATCGCGGCTACGACGTCGTCGTCCTCGACCCCAACCGGGAGGCGGAGAGCGCCGCCGTCGGGCACGGCGTCGCCGCGGTCGGGCACGCGTCCACGATCGCGAACATGGCGCACGCCTACGGCATCGAGGCGGCCCGCGAGCACGTCCGCCGCAACACGGCGGGCATTGAGGAGATCCGGGAGATCTCCCCGGGCCACGAGCACGTGACGCTGCGCGACCTTTCCCTTCCGGGCGGCGACGAGACCGAGTCGCGCCGCATCGTCGAGCTGTACCGCCAAGCCGGGCACGAGGCCGAGCTGCGCGTCTCTCCCGACGGCGTGGCCATCCACACCGCCGCCTACGCCATCGATCCGACGGCGCACGCGCAGGCGCTGCGGGCCGCGGCCGTCGCGGCCGGCGCCAACGTCGTGCACGGGGTGACGGTCGCGCACCTGACGCGCCGCGAGGGCCTGACCCGGGTGCACTTCCGCAACAACCTGGCCTGGGTCCGCGACGTCGGGACCATCAGCGGGGCCGCCGTCGTCGACACGCTGGGCGTCAGCCCGTGGGGACGGGCCGCCCGCGTCGCCCCCGCCCAGTGGGTGCCGGTCGTGCGCTGCGCGCCTGCGCGGCCGCTGCGGGAGGTGACGCTGCGCGCGGGGTCGACGGCGTGGCTGGCGCGCCCCGTCGGCGAAAAGGCGCTGGTCCTCGGGCAGAAGAGCGCGGGCGCGCGCATCGACCAGGCCACCGACGAGCTGAGGGCGTGGTGCGAGGCCGAGCTGGGCGCCACGGAGGTCGAGGTGGGCCGCCTGGCCATCGATCCCAGCGACCACGGCCGCCCCGTCGTCGGCGCCTCGGCCATCCCCGGCGGCTTCTACGCGCGCGGCAACGGCCGCGGGGAGCTGATGAACGGCACCGCCAGCGGCTGGTACCTGGCCGAGCTGATGGCCGACGGCGCCGGCACCCTCCCACCGATCAGCAGGCTGCGCGCGTTCGGGGCACGGGCGTTACGACGCGGGCCTGGGCGCTTCGTGCCAGAGCCCCGGCTCGACGAGCGGTAGGTCAGATCCAGGCGTTGCCCAGCCACATCCGCCACATCCACTCGGCGCGGGTGAGGATATCGGCGGTGAGGATCGGGTAGATGAACGCGAAGTTGAAGATCACGACGGCGACGACGATGCCGACGACCATCGCGCGGAATCGCCGCAGGGGGTGATGCGCGGGGCCGAGCAGCTTGCCGAGCGCCATCGCCAGGACGATGCAGCTGAACGGGATGATCATGATCGTGTAGAAGAAGAACAGCGGGCGCCCGGCGAAGCGGAACCAGGGCAGCCAGGTGGACGCGATGGCGAGCAGGGGGACGCCGAAGCGCCAGTCGCGCCCGATCAGCCACCACCACAGCGCGACGACGATGGCCGCGAGCGCCGCCCACCACAGCAACGGGGTGCCCATGGTCGTGATGACCCGCAGGCAGGTCCCGGCCGCGGCGGTGCAGCCGTCGTCGCCGGGCTGGATGTCGTTGACCGCCTCGATCCCGGTGGGGCGCAGCATCAGCAACCACCCCGCGGGGTGCGCCTCGTACGGGTGTGTCGCGTCGACCATCATGCCGTCGCCGGTATGGAAGTTGTATGCCTCCAGATGGTACTTGAACAGGGCGCCGAGGTCGGGGCCGAAGCGGGTGACGAGCGGGTCGTCGGGGTGCTCGGCGCCGAAGTCGCGGTAGTAGCCGCCGTCGGTGGCCAGCCAGTTCCACCAGGAGGCGAAGTAGACGGGCACGGCGACGACCACCAGCTGCACGAAGGCGGCCGGGGCGTCGATCAGCAGCGACCAGTACTGGCTCCGGCCCGCGCCCGCCAGCCGCCGCGCGCCGAGGTCCCAGACGACGACGAGGATGCCGAAGACCGAGATCATGAACACGCTGTTCCACTTCACCGCGCAGGCGGCGCCGAAGAGAACGCCGGCGGCGACGCGCCACGGCCGCCACAGCAGGAGCGGGCCGAAGCGGCCCTCCAGGTCCGGGAGTTGGCGGCGCTCGAGATGGTCGGCCAGTTTGTTCCTGAACCAGTCGCGGTCGGCGACCAGCGCCGCCACCGCCGCGACGGCGAAGGTCGCCTGGAAGACGTCGAGCAGCGCGAGGCGGCTCATGACGAACGCGAGCCCGTCGAACGTCAGGAGGAGGCCCGCGACGGCGCCGATCAGCGTCGACCGTGACAGCCGTCGGGCCAGCCGGATCGTGAAGAACACCAGCAGCGAGCCGAAGACCACCGCGGCGAAGCGCCAGCCGAACGGCGTCATGCCGAACAGGTGCTCGCCGACCCCGATCAGGAGCTTCCCCAGCGGCGGGTGCACCACGAACGACGGCGTGTCCAGCATGCCGCTCGTGTCGCCCTTCGCGAGGAGGTCGTTGGCTCCCTCGGACCAGTTGCGCTCGTAGCCGGACTGCAGGATGGCCCACGCGTCCTTGGCGTAGTAGGTCTCGTCGAACAGGACCTTGTTCGGGAACCCCAGGTTGTAGAGGCGCAGGCCGAAGGCCATCAGGGTGATCGCGACGGTCACGATCCACCCGACGGTCCGGTCGTGGAGGCGGCCGTCCCGCAAGGCCTCCAAAGTGGTCAGCACAAGGCGCATTCTATGCAGGCGTCCGAAGGGGCCGGTTACGCTTCGGGGCATGAACCTCTCCCCGGGCGGCGCCCTGATCCTCGCCGCGACGCCCATCGGCTCGTCCGACGACGCGAGCGCGAGCCTGCGCGACGCGCTCACCTCCGCCGACCTCATCGCCGCCGAGGACACGCGACGATTCCTGACCCTGACCAAGCGGCTGGGCATCGACCCGGCCGGGCGCGTCGTCAGCTACTTCGAGGGCAACGAGGCGTCGCGTACCGGCGAGCTGGTCGACGCCGTCGCCGAGGGCAAGCGCGTGGTGCTGGTCACCGACGCGGGGATGCCGTCGGTCAGCGACCCGGGCTACCGGGTTGTGGTCGCGTGCGTGGAGGCCGGGCTGCGCGTCACCGCCGTGCCCGGGCCGTCCGCGGTGCTGACCGCCCTCGCGGTGTCGGGGCTGCCCGTCGACCGGTTCTGCTTCGAGGGTTTCCTGCCGCGCAAGCAGGGGGAGCGGCGCCGTCGGCTCGCGAAGCTGGCCGCGGAGGAGCGCACGATGGTGTTCTTCGAGGCCCCGCACCGTACGCCTGAGTTCCTGGCCGACGCCGCGTCCGAGCTGGGCGCCGACCGCAGGGGCGCCGTGTGCCGCGAGCTGACCAAACCGTACGAGGAGGTGCGCCGCGGCGGGCTCGCGGAGCTCGCGGACTGGGCGGCCGAGGGCGTGCGCGGGGAGGTGACGGTGGTCATCGAGGGGGCGGAGGCCCTTGAGGTGTCGACGGACGACGCGCTGGCGCTGGTTCGGCAGGCGATGGCAGGGGGTGCGAGACTGTCGGGCGCGGTGGCAGATGTCGCGAAGGCGATGGGCGTGAACCGCAAGGAGCTGTACGCCGCCGCGCTGGCGGACAAGGAGAAGCAGTGAGCGTGCTGGAGGAGCTGGGGCTGCCGCCCCTACCGGAGGCGCTGCCGCGCCCCGTGATCGACAACCACACCCACGTGTACTCGACGCGCGACTACTCGGGGTTGTCGGTGGCGGACAACCTGTGGCTCGCCGGCGAGGTCGGCGTGACGCGGATCATCGACGTCGGTTGCGACGTCGAGAGCGCCCGGTTGGCGGTGGAGCTGGCCGCGGCGGACTCACAGGTGCGCGCCGCCGTCGCGCTGCATCCGAACGACGCCGCGCGCCGGTTCCTGACTGGCGGAGAGCGCGCCCTGGAGGACGACCTGGCCGAGATCGAGGTCCTCGTCGACGACCCGGGCGTCGTCGCCGTCGGCGAGACGGGGCTCGACTACTTCCGCACCCGCGACGAGGAGGGCCGCCGCGCGCAGGAGCGCTCGTTCCGCTCGCACATCCGGTGGGCGCACCGGAGCGGCAAGACACTGATGATCCACGACCGCGACGCGCACGCCGACATCCTGCGGGTGGTCGACGACGAGGGCGTGCCCGACCGCATGGTGATGCACTGCTTCAGCGGCGACGCCGCGTTCGCGGAGCAGTGTGTCGCGCGCGGCGCGTTCCTGTCCTTCCCGGGCGTGGTGACGTTCGGATCGGCGGGGGCGCTGCGCGAGGCCGCGGTCGCCACGCCGCTCGACCGCATCCTCGTCGAGACCGACGCGCCGTACCTGACGCCCAAGCCGCAGCGGGGCAAGGCCAACGCGCCGTACCTGCTCCCGCACACCGTGCGCTTCCTCGCGGAGCTGCTCGACGTCGAGCTTGCCCGGTTCTGCGATCTGGTGGTGGCCAACACCTTCGCCGCCTACGGGAGGTGGGGGAGCGATGCCTGAGGTCGGCCTGCTGGACCCGGCCTCCGTGCGGCGGCTCGCCGCCGAGCTGGATCTGCGCCCCACGAAGCAGCGCGGCCAGAACTTCGTGATCGACCCGAACACGGTGCGCAGGATCGTGTCGCTGTCGGGGGTGACCGCCGACGACGTCGTGCTGGAGATCGGCCCGGGGCTCGGCTCGCTGACGCTCGGGCTTCTGGAGTTGGGGGCGAGCGTGGTCGCCGTCGAGATCGAGGACGCGCTGGCCGCGCGGCTCGGGCGGACCGCGCGCGAGCGCCTGGGCGACGACGCGGCGTCGCGCCTGCACGTCGTGCCGGCGGACGCGCTGCGGGTCGACGAGCTGCCGCTCACCCCGTCGGCGCTCGTGGCGAACCTGCCCTACAACGTGTCCGTGCCGGTGCTGCTGCGGATGCTGGAGCTCTTCCCGGAGTGGACGAAGGGCCTGGTCATGGTCCAGTTGGAGGTCGCCGACCGGCTCGCGGCCCGGCCCGGGTCGAAGGTCTACGGCGTGCCGAGCGCCAAGGCCGCCTGGTACGCCGACACCGCGCGGATCGCGACCGTCCCCCCGAAGGTGTTCTGGCCCGTCCCGAACGTCGACTCCGGCTTGGTGCGCATCGAGCGCCGCGACCCGCCCAAGACCGAGGCGTCCCGCGAGGCCACCTTCCGGGTGATCGACGCGGCATTCGGTCAACGGCGCAAGATGCTGCGCGCGGCGCTCTCGCCGCTGTTCGGTTCCGCCGCGGCGGCCTCCGACGCCATCGAGCGGGCCGGGCACGACCCCCAGGCGCGTGGCGAGACCCTCGACGTCGCGGCCTTCGCGGCCGTTGCTGCTCAGCTGCCTCCGGGACGGTAGCGTCAGGGGCGTGACCAGTGCGGTGCGGGTCCGGGTGCCCGCGAAGGTGAACCTCGCCCTGCGGGTCGGCGCGGCCGATCCTCAGGGCTATCACGAGCTGGGCACCGTGTTCCAGGCGGTGAGCCTCGGCGACGACGTGACGGCGGAGGCGGCGCCCGCGGGCGCGTTCACGATGTCGGTCCAGGGCGAGGGGTCCGCCTTCCTGCCCACCGACGACTCGAACCTCGCCATCCGCGCGGCCCGTCTGTTGGCCGCGCACGCCGGGCGTGACGACGTCGGCGTCCGGCTGAGCGTGCGCAAGCGGATCCCGGTCGCGGGAGGCATGGCCGGTGGGTCGGCCGACGCCGCCGCGTCGCTCGTCGCGTGCAACGCGCTGTGGGGCATCGGCGCGTCCCGCGAGGACCTGCACCCGCTCGCGGCGCAGCTGGGCTCCGACGTCCCCTTCATGCTGCTGGGCGGCACCGCGATCGGCACCGGCCGCGGCGAGCGGCTGACCACGCTGATGACCAGCGGCACCTATCACTGGACATTCGCGCTGTCGCACACCGGCCTGTCGACGCCCGCCGTCTTCCACGAGTTCGACCGCTTGAGCTCGGCGCGCCCCACCGACATCCCCGACGACCTCCTCGAGGGGCTGCGGGCCGGCGACGCCTTCGCCGTCGGCAAGGCCCTCACCAACGACCTGGAGGAGGCGGCGCTCTCCCTCCAGCCGGGGCTCGCGCGCACGCTGCGGATCGGGCGCGAGGCGGGCGCCCTCGGCGCGGTGGTGAGTGGCTCGGGGCCCACCGTCGCGTTCCTCGCCGCGTCCGCGGCCCACGGAGCCGAGCTGGCCGAGACCCTTGGCCTGTTCAGCGGGGTGCGCGCCGTCCGCCGCGCCTACGGCCCGGTGGCGGGAGCGCAGGTGATCCCGTGAGCGCAGGTACTCCGGGGAGCGACGAGGTCGACGGCGTCGTCGAGGCGTGGCGCCGCGAGCGCCCCGACCTGGCGGTCGAGCCGATGCAGGTGTGGTCGCGCATCGACCGGCTGGCGGGCATCCTCGACGAGCGCCGCAAGCGCGCCTTCAGCGCGCACGACCTCGAGGCCTGGGAGTTCGACGTGCTCGCGGCGCTCCGGCGCTCGGGGGCCCCGCATCGCCTCTCGCCGGGGCAGCTCCTGCGAGAGACGCACGTGACCTCCGGCACGATGACCAACCGCGTCAACCGGCTCGTGGCCCGCGGCGCGGTGACCAGGGACGCGGATCCTCACGACCGCCGCGGCGCGCAGGTCGCACTGACGCCGGAGGGGCTCGCGCTCGTCGACGCGGCCCTCGCCTCCCTGCTGCGGGTCGAGGCCGACCTGCTCGACGGTTGGGCGGGGGGCGACCGCGACCACCTGGTCGGGCACCTGCGTCGGCTCCTCGGATCGCTGTAGTTCACTGGTTTCACTTCGACACGACGGCGGGGCTCCGCCCATCGCGTCGGCTCAGTACGACGCGACACGGTCCCGGTGCTTCGCGCGGGGGGCCGGCTCAACCAGCGGACGTTCGGCGCGATCAGCGGGCGGAGCGGCGATCGATGTGTTCGGTCACGAGTCGCGGCTCGGGCTTGAGGTTAGCCATGCCATTCCAGGCGAGGTTGATCAGGTGCTTCGCGACGACCTCGCGCGACGGCTCCCGGTTCTTGTCCAACCACTGCTGCCCGGTCTGCGCGACCAGGCCGACGAGGGCCTGCGCGTACAGCCCGGGGAATTGGGGGTCGAGGCCGTTCTTCGCGAACTCGGCGGCGAGCAGGTCCTCGACCTGGACGGCGATGTCGCTCAGGATCGACGCGAACGACCCGGCGGGCTGACCCTCGCTCTGGCCCGTCGACGGATCGCGCGAGAGGATCCTGAACCCGTCCGGGCACCGCTCGATGTACTCCAGCAGCGCCATGGCCCCGCGCTCCAGCAGCTCCCGCGAGCCTGCCCCTGGCGTCGTCAGCGCGTTGCGGATGGCCGAGTGCAGCGTCCGCGTCTCGCGGTCGACGACGACGGCGTAGGCGCCTTCCTTGCCGCCGAAGTGCTCGTAGACCACCGGCTTCGACACCCCGGCCCGCGCGGCGATCTCCTCCACCGAGGTCCCCTCGAAGCCGCGCTCGGCGAACAGTTCGCGCGCGATGACGAGGAGCTGCTCCCTGCGCTCCGCGGCCGACATCCGGGTCCGCGGCCGACGGGCACGGGCAGCGGGCTGGCGGGTCGACACCCCGCCATTGTGACACGTCGCCGAGGCTATCCCGACCGGTCTAGGACGAGGCGGCTACGACGGCGAACTCAGGCCACGCTTCCTCGCGGGACAATCCACTCGGTTGCGAGCCGCGGCTCCACGGAAGCCAGGTGGTCGAAGTCAGTGTCGTAGTGCACGACGACCACCTGTGTGTCTCCCTTTGAGTGTTGAATGGCTGTCGCGGCGATCTGGAGGTCACTCACCCCGACGGCGCGTCCCATGCCGGCTGTGAAAAGCGCTCCTTGGAGACGGACTGCGATCGGGAGATCCTCCGAAGTCGGCGGCAGCACCATCTTGGAGGCCTGCTCGAAATGGATCGTCTCGCGGTGGGCGTGAGCAGATCGTGCGGAGTACCCGGCCTCAAGTATGGTCGGCAAACACGTCGCGATCTCCCCTCGCTCGCTCAGGGTCGACCAGGCCGTTCGGACAATGGGATTGTGGAGTCGCTGGCTGACCGAGTTGTCGACGAGGAACAGCGTGTTCATCGCTGGGCCCCGCGGATCACCTCTGGGTCCGCGAGGTCGGCGAGGTTACCGGCGAGAATGAACTCGAGGTAGCGTTCGCGCTCCATCCTCCGGATCATCTGCTCCAAAGCGACCGTGACGAGTTCCTTCTTCGTCCGGATGCCGGAGAGGTCGAGCGCGCGTTCCAACACGGCGGGGTCAATGTCTACCAGGGTCTTCGCCATCGTGCCCTCCTGGGATATCCGAACGGCCTCAATCAGTATATCTGGCATCGGTACGTCCTCAATCGGAGATCTGTGCGAGCCAACAGCCCTGGATGTGGTCGTCGACCGCGCCGACGGCCTGCAGCAGCGCGTACATCGTCGTCGGGCCGACGAAGCGGAATCCGCGCTTCTTCATGGCCTTGCTGAGCGCAAGCGACTCGGCCGTCTGGGCCGGCACGTCGGCGAAGCTCAGCGGAGGCCGCTCCCGCGCCTCGGGCGTGTGCAGGGCGACCAGGTCCGCCAGCCGCTCGCCCTCGTCGTGCAGCGCGAGGAGCGCCCGCGCGTTCGTGACGGTGGCCTCGATCTTCAGCCGGTTCCGCACGATGCCCGCGTCCGCCATCAGGCGCGTGACGTCGTCGTCCCCGAACTCCGCGACCACCGCGGGGTCGAACCCGGCGAACGCCGCGCGGAACGCATCGCGCTTCCGCAGCACCGTGATCCAGCTCAGCCCCGCCTGGAACCCCTCGAGGCACACGCGCTCGAACAGCTCCCTCTCGTCCGGGGAGTCCGCAACGGGGCGCCCCCACTCCTCGTCGTGATACGCCTCGTAGAGCGGGTCCCCCGCGCCGAAGCAACGCACCTTCACCATCGTCTGATCTCCTTTCCTCGCTCCGTACAGTGTCAAACCGCACCCCCGATTTCCCGCGCACCGCCACATCTGTGGACAAGTCCGCATCTGGTCTACGAGCGGTGGCATCGCGACTGGCCCCTGACCTGCGCCGCACTCGCGACAGCAACACGGGCGCGCCGGGCTCTATCGCTGCACGACATGGAGCCCTGATCTCTGAAGGCCCCTTGGCCAGCCAGGGTCATAGTGCCTCGGGGTTTGTCAGTGGTGGCCGCGATGATCGTTTCGTGGGAACGAACCGCCGGTATCCAGACCTGGGCCGAGAAGCGCGCGCAGGAGCGGGAGCTGCGGCAGGCGCGCGAACGTGGACCTTTGCAGTCGCTCACTGATGACCAGCTGCGGCTCGACCGTGAAGCCGTGTCGATCCCGCTGGAACGCCCTGGAATCTGGGCCTGGGCATGGCTGCGGTTTGGTCTCGATGGCCACGTCCGGTGCAAAGTCCGCATTGCTCGGTGGACAGAGTCCGCTGTTGGCGTCGAACTGCGTCTCTACGGAGAGGTGTCGCTGGTGCGCGAGAAGGCGTCTTCCTCGTTGCCGGGCCAATCTTCCATTAGCACAACGACGTCATCTCCGAGGGCTTCGTGGATCGTCTGCTCATCGTCCTCTGTGAGGTCAACGACCTTCACATAGACCGCGTTGAGTTCCTCGTCGGGTCCCCACGTTGTGATGTTGATCCCTTGATCGAGGAGGGGGTCTCGAAGCTCCGTGATCTCGTCGCGCTGGGCGATCAGTTCCTCGTAGGTCTTGTCTCCTTGATCGATCTCGATGGGCACCGGTGGTTCGTCGCCGAATGCTTCCTGCGCCGCGGTCTCGGCGGCGCTCAAGCGGTCGGCGGTCATCACGACGTGCACCACGTGATCGTCGTCGACCCAGATTCCTCCGAAGCCAGGGTCGGTGTCGAGAGCGTCCCTCAGCGGGCCAGTGGTCTCCAACACCATCCTGTCGGCTTCAGGTGTTGGGTCCGCCAGTACCGTCGTGTCATCGGGGTCAGGTGGCTGCGCGCTGGAGGTTACACCCCCAAGTTGCATCGACAGCGCCAGTGCAACCGCAAACTCGGCCTCGTAGCGGCGGGTTGCCGCCATCCGTCGGCCCGTCTTGCGGTAGTGCTCGAGGACCACATTGCGAGCGATACCGAACAACCAGGCTCGGCTGGCCTCGCCTGGCTCGAATCGTTGCCACGCGATCCGGAACACGTCCGCAGCCAGCTCCGCGGCGTCCTCCGGACTGGCCACCCGACGTTCGATGAAGCGAAGGACATCGACGTAGCGCGCGCGGAACAACGCGCTGTACTCCACCGCATCATCCTTCACGCGCCGCTCCGCTGTTCTCGTGCACCGACTCGTCTCGAACCGCACCTACACCCCCATAGTTGCCGCTCGACGGACGAGAGTTACATCCCAGGGAAAAAACTCTGGTCTCCGTGCGACCCGCC
>DAONOU010000057.1:0-11974 GCA_035409265.1 Arachnia sp.
GCTGAAGGCGCGGCTGGACGCCGAACTGATCGGCAACGTGTCGATCCGGGTGCTGCCGACCGAGCGTCCGGACACCTGGGAGGTGCAGGGCCGCGGCGAGCTGCAGCTCGCGATCCTGGTCGAGATGATGCGCCGCGAGAGCTTCGAGCTCACCGTCGGCAAGCCGCAGGTGGTCACGCGCACCATCGACGGCAAGCTGCACGAGCCCGTCGAGCGGCTCACCGTCGACATCCCCGAGGAGTACGTCGGCACCGTCACACAGCTCATGGGCCTTCGCCGCGGCCAGATGGAGCAGATGGTCAACCACGGCACCGGCTGGGTGCGCCTCGAGTTCATCGTGCCCGCGCGCGGCCTGATCGGGTTCCGCACCGAGTTCCTCACCGAGACCCGCGGCACCGGCATCATGAACCACGTCTCGGAGGGCTACGCCCCGTGGGCCGGCGCCTTCCGCACGCGCCCGACGGGGTCGCTCGTCGCCGACCGCACCGGCGTGGTCACCGGCTACGCGCTGTTCAACCTGCAGGAGCGCGGCACGCTGTTCGTCTCCCCCGGCGACGAGGTCTACGAGGGCATGATCGTCGGCGAGAACCCGCGCGCCGAGGACATGGACGTCAACCCGTCGAAGGAGAAGAAGCTCACCAACGTGCGCTCCTCGACCGGCGACGAGCTGGAGCGCCTCATCCCGGCGAAGAAGATGTCGATGGAGCAGCAGCTCGAGTTCTGCGCCGGCGACGAGTGCCTCGAGGTGACGCCCGCCGTCGTCCGCATCCGCAAGGTGCTGCTGAACGCCAACGATCGCTCGAAGGAGCGCAACCGCAACAAGAAGGGGTAGGTCCGTCACCCGATCCGGTGACGGGCCGCTCCGCGTCATGGCCTAAGTTGTTCCGCGTCAGCCCCGTCGACGAGGAGCGCCCATGACCGCATCACCCACCCGCCGCATCGCGATCCTCGCCAGCTCCGGGGGCAACCTCCGCAGCCACGGCGGCGACGACCCCGCCAAGCTCATCCTCGACGCCAAGCGGCAGATCGAGGCCGCGGGCTTCGAGCTGGTCCTCACCCAGTTCGTCGCCGCGGGCGCGTCGATGGACACCGCCGACGACCGCACCCCCGCGCAGCTGTGGACGCTCGAGGACGGGCAGCCGACGCTGTCTGCGGAGGGCTCGCTGGCGGAGGTGAACGCCGCGGCGCGCGTCCTCGACGCGGAGATCGCGGCCGCCATCGAGGAGGGCGGGGTCGACGGCCTGATCCTGATGAGCGCCGATCCCACCGACACCAACTCGGCGGCGGTCGCCGCGGCCGTGGCCGCCGACGTCCCCGCCGCGGGCACCGGCGGCACCTCCATCGCGAAGGCCCAGCAGCTCGGGCTGCGCCTCGTCGGCGCCTCCGGCACGACGGGGACGACAAGCGTGACCCGGTCTGTCGCCTACGTCTCGGCGCTCGCGAAGCTGTGGGGCGTCGCGTACCGGCCGGCCCTCGGCGGCGCGTCGGCGAGCACCGCCTCGGGCAGCGAGCCCGCCTGGCGGCGGATCAGCATCCGCGGGATCATGGTCGGCTCGATCCCGGCCTTCATCGCGCTGGCCCTGGTTCTCGCCTTCAGCAAGATCCCCGGCCTCTCCGGCCTGACCGATGTCTTCGATCTCCTGATCAAGGCGCTGCCCGTCGTCGTGGCCGCCGTCGCGGCGCGGCGGGTCTCCGGGCTCGACGAGGTGGGTCTCGTCGCGGGCGCCGTCGCGGGCATCCTCTCCGCGCCCGGCGGCCTGCTCGGCGGCCTCGTCGGCGGCATCCTCGCGGGCCTCCTCGCGTCGTGGCTGATCCGCTGGACGCTCGCGCACCGCTTCCCTGCCACGACGGCCAACATCGTCACGGGCGCGCTCGCGGGGCTGCTTCCCGGCCTGCTCGTCTACTACGTGCTTGCCCCGCTCACCGTGTTGCTCGGCGACGGGGTGAAGTTCTCCATCGAGTGGGCCCAGGACGTGAGCCCGCTGCTGGCCGGTGCCCTCGCGGGGCTGGCCATGTGGCCCGCCATCATCGGCGGCGTCTACCACGGCGTGATCCTGCCGCTGGTGGTGCTGGAGATGAGCCAGAAGGGGCACAGCTTCTTCGGCGCCGTCGACATGGTCTCGCTCGTGATGGTCGCGCTCGGCATCACGCTGGCCAACCTGGTCAAGCCACGCACCTCGGGCGAGCGCGCGCTCGCCGCCTCGGGCGCCCCGATCAACTTCTTCTTCGGCACGTTCGTCGAGGCCGCGTACCCGTTCATGTTCGCCGACAAGAAGGTCTTCGCCGTCGCGATCTTCTCCGCGACGCTCGGCGGCCTCACCGTCGGCGCCTTCGGGGCGGAGGCCACCGCCTACCTGCCCGCGTTCATCGCGCCGTTCGTGTCGACGACGGCCGTCGGCATGACCGTCGCGATGCTCGTCGCGCTCTCCTCGTCGTTCCTGCTGACGCTGGCCGTCAACGTTCTGCACCTGCGCAAGGCGGAGCCCGCGACCACCTGAGTCACCCTTCCAACACACCTATCGCGATATATCTTTGACATATCGCGATACGTCGCGCATACTGGTTGTCGACGGCGCCACAGGGGCGCCGCACAACCACAAGGAGGAGCCATGGATTACGCCATGCACCACCCCTTCGCCGGGCCTCGGATGCGCGACATCGCCCGGCAGATGTTTCCCGGGACGGACGGCCGTTCGCCCCGCGACCGCCGACTCTTCACCGAGGCCGACGGCGGCGAGCCCCGCGGCAGGCGCGGAGGCCCGCGCGGCCACCGCGGACACGGCAGGCCGGGATTCGGCGGCCCGGGATTCGACGGCCCGGGTGCCGGAGGGCCCGGCTTCGGCGCCCCCGGGTTCGGCGGCCCGCTGGGCTTCGGCCCCGGCCGCGGAGGTCGTCGCCGCCGCGGCGACGTCCGGCTCGCGGCGCTGCTGCTGATCGCCGAGACCCCGCGCAACGGCTACCAGATCATCCAGGAGCTGGCCGCCCGCACCGACGGCCACTGGAAGCCCAGCCCGGGCGCGATCTACCCCGCGCTCAACCAGCTGGAGGACGAGGGCCTGATCCGCCCGCTCGACGGCGGCAAGGTCTTCGAGGTCACCGACGCCGGGCGCGCCGAGGCGGAGGCCGCGGCCGCGCAGCCCGCACCGTGGGAGCACGCGGGCGGCGAGCAGGATCCGGCCCGCGCGCTGGCCCACAGCATGCGCCAGGCCGCCCAGGCCGTCGGCGCGATCGCGCAGTCGGGCGACGCCGACCTCATCTCCAAGGCGACGGCCCAGCTCGACGAGCTCAAGCGGAAGCTGTACCAGCTGCTCGCCGAGTCGTGAGCTACACCACCCTCCACCCCAGCAAGGCCACGCCCGCGAAGGCGGCAGCCCACAGCATCGAGGCGAACGTCCCGATGATGAACAGCTCGCCCTTGCGCGACGTCGGGCTCGCCAGCTCGGCGTAGCGCCCGAGACCCTTCACCCCCAAGACGACGGCGATCCCCGCGGGGAAGCCCGCGACGATGCAGACGAACACCGCCAGGCGCTCGAGCATCCCGACCCAGCGCCCTCCGGGAAGCTCCTGCTGCAGCAGGCCGAGATTCTCGCGGGCACGCCGGACGTCCGGATCGCCGTCGGCCCGGGCCGGGTCGATCCGGCGCAGCACCGCCCGGATCACGGGGTTGCCGAGCATGGCCCCCACCGCGCAGGCCGCCACGATCACACCCCTCAGCAGCATCTCCATTCCTCAACGCTATCCGCGACCTCCGACATTTTCGGCGCGCCGCCGAGCCACTGAAGAAACTATCTACATCTACAACTTCTTTAGGTAGTCTCTTCACATGACTGGACGCGGGAACGGAGCGGTCGTGGCGCTGCTCGCCGACGTCGTGGGGTCGCGAACCCACGAAAGGGCCGCGCTGCACCGGGCGCTGCTCGCCGCCGTCGACGACGCCAACGAGCGCGTTCCCGCGCTCGACCCGCTGCGGCCCACCGTCGGCGACGAGCTCCAGGGCGTCTACGCCACGCTGGGCGGGGCGCTCACGGCGTCGATCCGGCTCAGGCTACGCCTCGCGGGAGCCGCGACATCGGCGGGCGCTGCCCCGATCGAGCTGCGCTTCGGGATCGGGGTCGGCGAGGTGACAACCGTCGACAGCGAGCTGGGAATCCAGGACGGCACCGCGTGGTGGCGGGCGCGCGACGCCGTCGACTGGGTGCACGCGCACTCGGCCCGCGCGGGCTACGAGTCCGTGCGGACCGCCGTCCGCGACGCCGGCGGCGCCCCGCCCGTCGACGGCCTGCTCCGGCTACTCGACGCCACCCTCGCCCGCCTCCGCCCAGGGGCGCTGCGCACCCTCTCCGGGCTGCTGGAGGGGCTGGACAACCAGGAGATGGCCGACCGCGAATCGATCAGCGCCTCGGCCAACTCGCAGCGCGTCCGTAACAACGACCTGCGCCCGCTCGCCGACGCGATCCGGGCCTTGGGAGAGATGAGCTGACGGTCAGTCGTCGGCCCCGATCTCGCTCAGCTTCTCGACGTCGGGACTGCTCGGGCGGTTCTTGCGGCCCCGCTGCACGAGCAGCGGGTCGGTCGGCTTGATCACCGACGGGTCCTTGCCGTCGTAGTCGTGCAGGTCGAGGAACAACCGCATGGCGTTCAGGCGGGCGCGCTTCTTGTCGTTGCTCTTGATCCGGTACCAGGGCGCGAGTTCGGTGTCGGTGTACTTGAGCATCGCGTTCTTCGCCGCGGTGTAGTCCTCCCAGCGCCCCAGCGACTCGAGGTCCATCGGCGACAGCTTCCACTGCCGCACGGGGTCGATCTGGCGGATGGCGAAGCGCGTGCGCTGTTCGCGCTGGGTGACGGAGAACCAGAACTTGGTGACGGTGATGCCGGACTCGATCAGCATCTCCTCGAACCGCGGCGCCTCGCGGATGAAGATCTCGTACTCCTCGTCCGTGCAGAACCCCATCACCCGCTCGACGCCGGCGCGGTTGTACCAGGAGCGGTCGAACAGCACCGTCTCGCCCTTGGTGGGGAGGTGCTGGATGTAGCGCTGGAAATACCACTGCCCGCGCTCGCGCTCGGTCGGCGCGGCGAGGGCGACGACGCGCGCCGTGCGCGGGTTGAGGTGCTCGGTGAAGCGCTTGATGGCGCCGCCCTTACCCGCGGCGTCGCGGCCCTCGAAGATGATGATGTGCTTCTCGCCGTTGTCCTGGGTCGAGTACTGGAACTTCAACAGCTCGATCTGCAGCTGCCGCTTCTCGGCCTCGTACTCCTCGCGGCTCAGCAGGTCGTCGTAGGGGTATTTGTCGCGCCAGGTCTCGACGGCCTTGCCCATCGGGTCGAGGAGGAACGGGTCCTCGCCGTGGACGTCGGTCACGGTGAATCCGTCCGCGACCAGTTGGTCGATGTACTCGCGAAGGCCCTGGTTCATGCGCACATTCCAGCACGCTTTCGTGAACGCCATCCGAACAACGCGAGAATCCCCGGCACCCGGTGCGCGATCGCGCCTTCGCCGACGGCGAAACAGACGAGGGCGGCGCCCGCCGCGGACCCCTCCCGGACTGTCACCGGGGGCATGTAGGGTCGCGATATGACTGAAATCACCTTCCGAGGCACCCCTGTCACCACCGTCGGCCAGCTGCCCGAGGTCGGCAGCGCGGCCCCTGCCTTCGAGGTCACCGGCGGCGACCTGAAGCCCCTGACCAACGAGGCCTTCGCGGGCAAGAAGCTCGTCCTCAACATCTTCCCCTCCGTCGACACCGGCATCTGCGCCATGTCGGTGCGCCGCTTCAACGAGATCGCCGCGGGCCTCGACGGCGTCGCCGTCCTCTGCGTCTCGCGCGACCTGCCCATGGCGCTCGGCCGCTTCTGCGGTGCCGAGGGCATCGAGAACGTGACCGTCGCGTCGGACTTCCGCACCAACTTCGGCGAGGCCTACGGCGTGACCATGGCCGACGGCCCGCTCGAGCACCTGCTGAGCCGCGCCGTCGTGGTCGTCGACGCCGACGGCACCGTCGTCTACACCGAGCAGGTCCCGGAGATCGGCCAGGAGCCCGACTACGACGCGGCCCTGGCTGCGCTGAGCTGACCTATCCCAACCGCGGGCGCACGTGGAGGCCGACGTCGGGGTCGACGAGCACCTCCTGCGCCGCGGCGATGCCGGAGACGACGAGGTCGGCCTCCACCGGGACGCCGCGCTTGACGAGGCCCAGCGCGATCGGGCCGAGTTCGTGGTGCCGGGCCGCGGAGCCGACGAAGCCGACGGCTCGGCCGCCGTGCTCCAGCGCGGCGCCGGGCTCGGGCAGCTCCGAGCGGGAGCCGTCGAGGTGCAGCTGCACCAGCCTGCGCGGCGGGCGGCCGAGCGTGTGGACGCGGGCGACGGTCTCCTGCCCGCGGTAGCAGCCCTTGCTGAGGTGCGTGCCCACCAACCCGATCTCGTTCGGGATGGTCTTGAAGTCGGTGTCGACGAAGACGCGCGGCACGCCGGCGGCGATCCGCATGGCCTCGAACGCCCAGGTGCCGACGTTGTCCTCCAGCTCGGCGTCCACGGGAAGGAAGGCCTCGACGCCGCCGAGGTCGGAGTCACGGACGCGCCACGCCTCGTCCAGCGGGACGCGGTGGCCCGCCCACACCAGGCGCAGGTCGTCGCGGCGGGCTACCTCGACCCGCATCGCGAACCGCATCCGGTCGAGGAACGCCACCAGCTCGTCGGCGTGGCCGGGCTCGGTCCACGCGAGAAAGGACGCGCCGTCGTCGACCCCGTGCAGCACGTGCTCGATGTGCCCCGTCGGCGAGAGGATCAACGCGGTGGTCGCCTCGCCGGGCGCCAGCGCCTCCATGTGCTGCGTGGTGAGCGAGTGCAGCCAGCTCAGCCTGTCGGCGCCGCTGACCTCGACGACCTCGCGGTTGCGGAGGTCGACGACGCCGTCGCCCGCCTCGAGACGGCGCGCCTCGGCGACGGGGTTGCCGAAGTGCCAGGCCAGCCCCGCGTCGACCCCGGCCTCGACCCGGACCGGCATCAGACGCGCTTCAGTCGCGCCCACATGTGTGGCCGCAGCTCGTGCTCGGTGGTGGCGCGGTCGAGCGCGTACATCAGGTCGCCCTCCACCTTGCCGTAGAGCCGCTGGCCCGCGGAGTGGGTGACCTCGGCCGACTCGGCCCGCACCACGGCGTCGCTCAGCAGGTCGATCCGCGTGACCTGGATCTTCCCGACGAGCAGCTCGGTCCACCCGTCGGCGTTGGTCAGCGTCACCTCGAGCGACGCGTCGGCCTTGGGGCGCCAAAAGCCGGCCTCCATGCCGAGCGGGGCCGGGTCCGCGCCGTCCTCGCCGAGCAGGAAGGTCTGCGACGCGTAGAACAGGTAGTCGCCGCCGTTGTGGCTGAACTCGATGCGCTGCTCGAACTCGAAGTCCGCGCCCTCGTGGTCCGTGCCGTTGCCCGTGCCCTCCCAGCGGCCGACGAGCCAGCCGAGCGCGGTCAGGCTCGGGTTCAAGCCCTCGGGCACCTCGATGTCAATGTTCACGGTTCTCCTTCTCCCGGAGCTGGTGGCGCAGGCCCCAGAGGACGGCGGCCAGCGCCACGAGCGCAATCGCGCTCGTGATCACCGCGGCAGCGATCAGCACCCACACCAAGACGGCGTTCATGGCCCCGAGTATAGGCACCGGCCGAGTACCCGCCTCCGTGCGAGAACCCCCACAATGGGGCCATGCGCGTTGTCCTGACCCGGGTGTCATCCGCCTCCGTCACCGTCGACGGCGAGGTGATCGCCGAACTCCCGCGCCCCGGGCTGCTCGCTCTCCTCGGCGTCGGCCACGACGACACCGCCGCCGACGGCGCGGCCCTTGCCCGCAAGATCTGGGGCCTTCGCATCCTCGAGGGCGAGCTGAGCGCGAGCGATGTCGACGCCCCCGTGCTGGTCGTCAGCCAGTTCACGCTGTTCGCCTCGACGCGAAAGGGCCGCCGCCCCTCCTGGAGCCGCGCCGCACCCGGGCCCGTGTCCGAGCCGCTGGTCGAGGAGTTCTGCGCGGCCCTCGAGGGGTTGGGCGCGACCGTCCTGCGCGGCCGCTTCGGCGCCGACATGCAGGTGTCCTCGGTCAACGACGGCCCGATCACGATCACCATCGACACCGCCGACTGGGAGTGATCTCCGTAGGCGCCACCTACCTGCGGGACCTCTACGCAGGTGCGAGGAACTCCAGCGAGCTGATCGACACCGAGTCCGACGCCGTCCCCTCGTCGACGCCCGGCGTGGTGGAGAGGATCTCCATCCGCGCCAGCGCCGTCGTCGTCTCCGGGAAGCGCACCTCCTGCGGGGAGCTCTCGCTGGGGGCCAGCCCTTGGTCGAAGAACGACCCGTCGGCGAAGGTCCACCTGATGGCGGTGATCCGCCGCTCCTTCAGGAAGCGATCGGCGACGGCGGTGTTGCCGTTGACCACCCTGATGCCGACGAGGGTGACGGGCTGGTCGAAGGAGAAGTCGATCACCTCGCCGACGCCGTCGCCGTCGCAGCGCCACACCGTGCGGGGGTTGTTGTCCAGGAGCGTGGCGGGGGCACCCCAGGGCCCCGCGCGGCACTCGCCGTGGGCCTGCCGCGCCGCGACGACGGCGGCCGGGCCGTCGAAGGGGACCACGACGTCGCCGATCGGGGCCACCGGGGACACCGTTCCCCCGGGCGGTTCGGGGTCCCCGAGCGGGGTCGGCAGCAGCCGGCCGATGAGGAAGCCGACGATGACGGCGAGGACCAGCGGGACGATCAGCAGGCTGGGCGCGATCCCCTTCTTTCGGCGATCGGACCTGTCCGGCCGCGGTCCCGCGACCGCGCGGGAAGAGCGCGGCCGACGGGGCCGCTCGGCAGCCGGGGCGGAGACGTCGTCGCGCACGTCCTCGGACTCGGCCGCCCGCTTCCGGAAGTACTCGTCCGGCACGCGCTGAACCATGGCCGCCATGCTAACAAGGCCGCGGGGCCGCGAAACCCGAGTCACGCTGTTACACGGCGTAACACGACGGCGATACGATTACGCCGTCCCACGCGGCTAAGGAGGGATGCGGCCATGAGCGCAGTGTTGTTCGTCTCCGGGGGTGAGCCCCCCGATGAGCTCCGTCTCCTCAGCCATCAGCTCCGGGTCGCCCCGTCGGCGTCCGACGCGCTGCTGGCCGCCGAGTCCGTCGACGTCATCGTGGTCGACGCCAGGACGGATCTGGCCAGCGCGCGCGCCACGTGTCAGACGCTCTCCAAGACCGCGGGCACGCCCGTCCTGCTGCTGGCCCCGCTGACCGCGCTGGCCGTGCTCTCGCCGGACTGGGGCTTCACCGACTTCGTCGCGGCCGGCTCCGAGCCCGCGGAACTGGACGCGCGCCTGCGCATCCTGACCCGCGCCGGCTCCGACCCCGACGTGTTCGCCGCGGGGCCGCTGCGGGTCGACGGCGCGGCCTACACCGCGACGCTCGACGGCGAACCGCTCGACCTCACCTACACCGAGTTCGAGCTGCTGCGCTACCTCATGCAGCACCCGGGCCGCGTTCTCTCGCGCGAGACGCTCGTCAGCCAGGTGTGGGGCTACGACTATTACGGCGGCACCCGCACCGTCGACGTGCACGTCCGGCGCCTGCGTGCGAAGCTGGGTCAGTACGACCACTACATCGGTACCGTCCGCAATGTCGGTTACCGCTTCGCAAGCACCCGGGAGGGGAACCGTGCTGGTTAACCTGGCGACGCTGACCCCGACGATGCAGGGCGCCCTGCGCGGGCTCGTCGCCGAGATCACCGAACACGACGGGATCTCCCCCATCAACGAGTCGGCATCACTCGGCATCGACGGCCTCCGCGACGCGGACTTCTTCTTCATGGGTCGTCGCTCGGACCCGCACGGCTTCGTGGTCTGCGACGAGCGCGAGTCGACGCTGCAGGTGGGTGTGCACCCGCAGCACCGGCGGCGGGGCTACGCCACCGAGCTGCTCACCGAGGCCCTCCGCTCCTACCCCGCCTTCTCCGCCTGGGCGTTCGGCACGCTCCCCGGCGCGCCAGAGCTGGCCCGCCGGGTCGGCCTGGTGCCCACCCGCGAGCTGCTGCGGATGGAGCGCGACCTCCCGGTTCCTGGCGACGACGCCGCGACCGGCTACGAGATCGGCCCCTTCATGACCGCCGACCGGGAGCAGGTCGTCGCCGTGAACGCCGCCGCGTTCGCGCACCACCCCGAGCAGGGCCGGCTGACGGTCGAGGAGTTCGACCAGCTCGCCGCGCAGGACTGGTTCGACCCCGACGGGCTGTTCGTGGCGCACGCCGCCGACGGCGAGGTCGCGGGCTTCCACTGGACGAAGCGCCACGGCGGCGGGCTCGGCGAGGTGTATGTGCTCGCCGTCGCCCCCGCGCACGAGGGCAAGGGCCTCGGCCGGGCGCTGCTGAGCAGGGGTTTGCGGCACCTCGCCGCCGTCGGCGACGCCCGGGTCCAGCTGTATGTGGAGGCGGCGGAGCAACGGGTGGTTAGGCTGTACCGGAACGCGGGCTTCGAGATCGCGCAGACCGACACCGCCTACCGGGCCTAGGAGATAGTGAAGTGACCGAGACGCCGCTGCCGGCGGACCGCTACCTCGACCGCGAGCTGAGCTGGCTCGCCTTCAACGACCGCGTGTTGGACCAGGCCCGCGACGCCCGGCGCATCCCGCTGATCGAGCGCGCGAAGTTCCTCGCGATCTTCTCGTCGAACCTCGACGAGTTCTTCATGGTGCGCGTCGCCGGCCTGAAGCGCCGCATCGCGGCGGGCGTCGCCGTGCCCACCGTCGCGGGCAAGATGCCGGGAGAGCTGCACACCGAGCTCCTCGACCGCGTCCGCGAGCTGGTCACGGAGCAGTCCCGGATCTTCCAGGAGGACGTGCGTCCGGCGCTGGCCGCGGAGGGCATCGAGATCCTCGGCTGGGACGAGTTGACGGCGGCCGAGAAGGACGCGATGCGCGCGCTGTTCGCGGAGCGGATCTTCCCCGTGCTCACGCCGCTCGCCGTCGACCCCTCGCACCCGTTCCCCTACATCTCCGGCCTGTCGATCAGCCTCGCGGTGCAGCTCCGCAACCCGGCCACCGGCGCGCGGCAGTTCGCCCGCGTGAAGGTGCCCGCCGTCCTCGACCGGCTCGTCCGGTTGGCCGAGGGCCGCTTCATCCCGCTCGAGGAGATCATCGCCCGGCACCTCGGGCAGCTGTTCACCGGGATGCAGGTGGTGGCGCACACATCGTTCCGGGTGACCCGCAACGAGGACGTCGAGGTCGAGGAGGACGACGCCGAGAACCTCCTCTTCGCGCTGGAGAAGGAGCTGCTGCGCAGCAAGGTCGGCAGGCCGCCGGTGCGCCTCGAGGTCGAGGAGAACATCGACGACGCCATCCTCGACATGCTCATGGCGGAGCTCGACGTCACCGACGACGAGGTCTTCCGTCTGGCCGCGCCGCTCGACCTGACCAGCCTCTTCGCGCTCGGCGGCTCGCGCCGCGAGGACCTCAAGTACCCGAACTTCCTCCCGATCACGCATCCCGACCTCGCGCAGGTCGAGTCGGCCCGGCCCGCGGACCTCTTCAAGGCGCTGAAGCTGCGCGACGTGCTCGTGCAGCACCCCTACGACTCCTTCGCGACGTCCGTCCAGCGCTTCATCGAGCAGGCCGCTGCCGATCCTTCGGTGCTCGCCATCAAGCAGACGCTGTACCGGACGTCGGGCGACTCCCCCATCGTCGACGCGCTGATCGAGGCGGCGCAGGCGGGCAAGCAGGTGCTGGCGATCGTCGAGATCAAGGCCCGCTTCGACGAGCAGAACAACATCGGCTGGGCGCGGAAGCTGGAGCAGTACGGCGTCCACGTCGTCTACGGCATGCTCGGCCTGAAGACGCACTGCAAGCTGTCGCTCGTCGTGAGGGCCGAGGCCGACGGCGGGCTGCGCCGCTACGCGCACATCGGCACGGGCAACTACAACCCGAAGACCGCGCGCATGTACGAGGACATGGGCCTCCTGAC
>DAONOU010000058.1:0-1371 GCA_035409265.1 Arachnia sp.
ATCATCGTCGCCCGCGGCGGCGGCTCGCTGGAGGACCTCCTCGCGTTCTCGGACGAGGGCCTCGTCCGCGCCGTCGCCGCCGCCCGCACCCCGGTCGTCACCGCCATCGGCCACGAGGCCGACCAGCCGCTCGTCGACCTCGTGGCCGACCTCCGCGCCTCGACTCCCACCGACGCCGGCAAGCGCGTCGTCCCCGACCACGCCGACGAGTCCGCCGGGCTCGCTCTCGCCCGGGCCCGGCTCGCCCGCGCCGTCGACGCGCTGCTGGCCGCGGAGCAGGGGCGCCTCGACGCCCTGCGCACGCGCCCCGTGATGGTCGACCCCACCAGCGCCTTCGCCGCCCACTACGACCGGCTCGCGCACCTGCGTCACCGCCTGAACGCCGCCGTCGACCGCACCCTCCAGGCCGAACAGGCCGAGCTGCGCGCCGCCGTCGGCACCATCCGGGCCCTCTCTCCCCAACGCACGCTCCAGCGCGGCTACGCCGTCCTGGTCGACGACGCCCACGGCTCCGTGTCCAGCGTCGCCGATACCGCGCCGGGGGAACGCATCCAGGCTTACCTCTCCGACGGCGAGCTCACGCTCGACGTCGTGTCCGTCGCACGCAAGGAGGCCCCCCGTGGCTGAGCAGGAACAGACCTACGAGCAGGCCCGCGACGAGCTGCTGCGCGTCGTGCAGCAGTTGGAGTCCGGCGGCGCCTCGCTGGCCGAGTCGATGGCGCTCTGGCAGCGCGGCGAGAAGCTCGCCGAGGTCTGCCAGGGATTCCTCGACGGCGCGCGGGAACAGGTCGCCGCCTCGCGGAAGGACTAGGCCTGCGGCGCGACCTCGGTCAGCGTCGCCGCGAAGGCCTCCAGCGCGACGAAGTCCGCGTCGGCCGCGACGACCGCCGTGTCGGCCTCGCCCCCGCTCACCAGCGAGCGCGTGCGGCCGTCCTTGCTCTCGTACCGCTCCCAGGAGCGCCCCGCCGCCTCGACCTCGCCGCCGACCGCGTGGCCCTCCCTCGTCGCCGAGCGCACGAACGCGACCTCCGCGCCGTCGCGCTGCTGCAGGCCGAAGTAGACCTCGTCGGGCGACAGGTACCCCACCTGCCAGGAGTTGGCCTCGGCGGGCTCGCCGGTGATCCACGGCTGCCCCTCCAAGGCCCACGCGGCGCGCACCGGCACCCACTCGCTCCCCAGCCCCTCGGCGACGAGCAGCGGATACGGCGCCTCGACCGTGGCGCGCTTCAGCTGGGCCGCGACGTCGACGCGCTGCGGCTTCTCCTCGCCCGGCGAGGAGAAGAACCACACGAGCAGCAGCACCGGGACGACGATCACGGCCATCGAGAGGAACATGTCCCGCGAGCGGGTGTTCGGGTTGCGCGCCATGGC
>DAONOU010000058.1:1471-11930 GCA_035409265.1 Arachnia sp.
CCGAAGCGGCGCTCCCGCTGCGTGTAGGCGCGGAGGGCGCGGACGAAGTCGACGCGGCGGAAGTCCGGCCAGAGCGCCTCGCAGAAGTAGTACTCGCTGTGCGCCGACTGCCAGAGCAGGAAGCCCGAGAGCCGCTGCTCGCCGGAGGTGCGGATGATGAGGTCCGGGTCCGGCTGGCCCTTGGTGTACAGGTGCTGCGAGATCTCCTCGATCTCGAGCGTCTGCGCCACCTCCTCCAGCGTCGCCCCCTCGGCGGCGCGCTCGGCGAGCAGCGAGCGCACGGCGTCGCGCAGCTCCATCCGGCCCCCGTAGGCGATGGCGACGTTGACGTGCATGCCCTGAACGCCGTCGGTGGAGGCCGACGACCGGCGCAGGGACTCCGCGACGTCGTCGGGCAGCAGCTCCAGCGCCCCCACCGCCTGCACCCGCCAGCGGTGCGTGGCGGCGAGGTCGGCGACGAGCTGGTCGATGACCCCGAGCAGGTCGGTCAACTCGCCGGCCTCGGAGCGGTAGAGGTTCTCGGTGCTCAGCACCCACAAGGTGATGACCTGGAGGTCGGCGTCGTCGCACCACTCCACGAACTCGACGAGCCGGGCGGCACCCGCGCGATAGCCGGCGACCAGCGGCTCGCCGGGGGCGTTCATCCGGGCCCACCGGCGGTTGCCGTCGGCGAGGACGGCGACGTGGCGCGGCAGGGCCGCCCGGTCGAGGTGCTCGAGCACCCCGCGCTCGTAGGTGGCGTACAACCAGCGGGGCGGCCAGAACCGCTCCACCACTCGATCCCACCAAGCCATGGGGAAAGCCTAGCCGGTCGCTTGGTTTCGACGCGGTTCTCGGCTAACCTACGGAAGCGTAGGTTACGGAAGCGTAGGTAAGATCGTGAGCGCAGCACCCCACACCCGAGGACTCGACATGAGCGTTCCCCTCACCAAGCCGCGGCTCCGCGGCTGGCTCCACCTGGGCATGGCCCCCCTCGTGCTGATCGCAGGCCTTGTCTTCACGGCATTCGCGCCGACGCTGCTGGGGCGCGTGGGCAGCGCGATCTACACCCTGGCGGCCGTGCAGCTCTTCGGCACCAGCGCCGCCTACCACCGCGGCACATGGTCCGACAGGACGAACGCGGTCTTCCGCCGGATCGACCACTCCAACATCTTCGTGTTCATCGCCGGCACGTACACACCGCTCGCGCTGACGCTGCTCGACGGCGCCTCGCGCGCGACGCTGCTCACCCTCGTCTGGTCCATCGCGGTCGTCGGCGTCGCCTTCCGCATCGCCTGGCTGAACGCGCCGCGCTGGCTGTACACCGCGCTGTACCTCGCGATGGGCTGGGCCGCCGTCGGCTGGCTGAACCAGTTCTGGGCGGCGGGCGGACCCGCGGTCGTCGTCCTCCTGGTGCTGGGCGGACTGGTCTACTCACTCGGCGCCGTCGCGTACGCGACGAAGCGGCCGGCCCTCTCCCCCGCCTGGTTCGGGTTCCACGAGGTATTCCACTCCTGCACGATCGTTGCCGCTATTCTCCATGTGACGGCCATTGGGATCGCCCTGTTCTAAAACCTCGTTGACAACGGTTTTCACCCAGAGCGAACCTGTTCCCGCATGTTCGCGGGTACAGGTGTACCCTCGATCTCCTAAAGATCATGCGCGAACGACGAAGGATGACATGGAACACGTGCTCGGCTACGAGCTACATCGACTGCTCTGGTTTATCGACAACAAGGCGAACCAGCGGCTGCGCCCCCACGGGCTGACTTACACCCAGTTCCGGATCCTCCGCTCGGTCGACGCGTTGTCGCCTGTAACCGGCAAGGATCTTGCCGCGTTCCTGCTGGTGACGCCGTCGTCGATGTCGAAGTCCGTGAGCCGGCTGATCGAGCAGGGTTTCGTCGCGGACACGCAGGCGCGCGGCGTCGGCAACATCCAGCGGCTCGCCCTCACGGAGAAGGGCAAGGCCCTCCTCGACCCGATCGCGGAGGAGCTAGACAGCGTGCTGGACCAGATCACGGGCAGCAGCGGGATCGCCCCCGAGGCGCTCGCCGACGCGTTGCGCCACATGACGGAGGAGTTCAGCAAGATCTCCGGCGCCGTCAACCACCCGGCCGCGCCCTGAGCCTCCCCCGTCGGAGATCCGCGGCGGGCGCTAGACCCTCGACCACAGCGGAGTCTTGAGCTCCGCATAGTCGGTGACCGGGTCGAAGCACACCGTGCCCCGGCACACGTAGGCGGCGCCCGCGGGGCGGTCGTCGAAGAACGAGCCGAAGCCCGGCGTCCCCTCCGCTCCCGTCAGCACCAGCGATCCGGCGGGCGCCAGCCGCCACGCGGCGCGGGCCAGCTCGTCGAACGGCTCCCCGGCCACGACGACGGCGACCGCGGGCTTCAGCCCCCGCCGGGCCTCGTCGGCGATCAGCAGGTCGGCCAGGGCGGAGCCCGCGAACCGCGGAGCCTCCGCGACGATCCCCCAGAGCGTCCGCGCGGCGCGGTCGGCTCGCTCGATCAGTTCCGGCCGCTCGGCCACCAGCCCGACGGCGCGCAAGGCGGCCACCAGCGCTGACGTCCCGCAGGGCGTGACGTTGTCGGTCAGCGAGCGCGGGCGCTCGAACAGCCCGGTGTCGACGGCGTCGTAGAAGCCGCCGTCCTCGTGCCCGAAAAGCTCGACGGCGCGGTCGACGAGCGCCTCGGCGCGGCGCAGCCAGGCGGCGTCGCCGGTGGCCCCGGCCAGCGCCACGAACGCCTCCGCGACAGCGCCGAAGTCCTCGGCCCCGCCCACGGCGTCGCCCGCGCGGCCGTCGCGCGAGGACCGGCGGAGGTCGCCGTCGGCCAGGTGGACGCGCACGAGGTGATCGGCCGCGCGAAGCGCGAGCTCCAGCCAGCCGGGCTCGTCGAAGATGAGCGCGCCCGCGACGAGGGAGGAGATCGCCCAGCCGTTCCACGAGGCCACGACGAGCGCGTCGGCGGCGGGGCGGAAGCGCGTGGACCGCTCCTCCAGCAGGAGGTCTGTGGCCTCCTGAAGCCTCGCGAAGTCGGGGCGGCCGCGAAGCTGGAGCGTGGAGAGGCCGTCCTCGAAGGTCCCGCCGCGGGTCACGTGGAACACCTCGGCGGCCCAGGCGCCCAGCTCGGCGCCCAGGGCGTCGTCGAGCAGCTCGGGGTTCCAGAGGTAGTAGATGCCCTCGTGGACGGCGCCGCGGATGTCGCAGGAGTCGGCGTCGAGGGCGGAGATGAACGCGCCCTCCTCGGAGACCATCTCCCGCTCGAGCCACTCGACGATGCCGTACGCGGTGCGCTCGTAGAGCGCGCGCAGGCCGGAGTCGTGGTCGGCGGTACGGCGCCAGCCGCGGACGTAGGTCCCGAGCAGCAGCGCGTTGTCGTAGAGCATCTTCTCGAAGTGCGGGACGACCCATCCGGGGTCGACGGAGTAGCGGTGGAAGCCCCCGCCGACCTGGTCGCAGATGCCGCCTCGCGCCATGTGCTCCAGCGTGCGCTGGGCCAGCTCCAGCGTGCGCGGGTCGCCCTTGACGAGCAGCGCGTCGAGCAGGGTCGGCGCGGGGAACTTCGGCGCGGTGCCGAAGCCGCCGTGGATGAGGTCGAAGCCGGCCTCGACGGCGTCGACGGCCGCGCGCAGGTCCGGCAGCTCCGCGGGGGCGGCGTCGTCGCGCTGGGTCAGCACCTGGACGAGGTAGTCGGCGGAGCCGCGCAGGTGGTCGCGCCGGACGCGCCAGCCCTCGGCCATGGCCTCGAGCACCTGGCGGAACGACGGCTGCCCGCCCGCGGGCTGCGGCGGGAAGTAGGTGCCGGTGAAGAACGGGAGGCCCTCGGGCGTGAGGAAGGCGGTCATGGGCCAGCCGCCGGCGCCGTTGTTCATCGCCTGCGTGGCGGTCATGAAGACCGCGTCGAGGTCGGGGCGCTGCTGCCGGTCGACCTTGACGGCGACGAAGTGCTCGTTGATGAACGCGGCGATCGCGGCGTCGTCGAACGACTCCCGGCTCATCACATGGCACCAGTGGCACGACGCGTAGCCGACGCTCAGCAGGACGGGGCGATCGAGGTCGCGCGCCGCGGCGAGCGCCTCGTCGCCCCATTCCCACCAGTCGACCTGCTGGTGTGCGTGCTGTCGGAGGTACTCGCTGTCGGAGTCGCTGAGGCGGTTGACCATGCGGGCAAACCTACCGGCCCTCCGCCTGGGCGTTCCAACCCCCTACCCCTTGGTCGCCCCCGACGTCAGGCCCTCGACGATCCAGCGGCTCGCGAACGCGAACAGCACCATCGTCGGGATGATCGTCAGCACCGCCGCCGCGGCCATCGGGCCCCACTCGATGGCGAAGCTCGAGATGAAGCCGTTCAACGCCGTCGGGATCGTCCGGCGCTCGTTGCTGTTGATCAGCGTGACCGCGAGGAACAGCTCGTTCCAGACGTTGACGAAGTTGAAGATGAACGTCGCGATGATGCCCGGGCCCATGACGGGCACGATGATCCGCCACAGCGCCGTGAAGCGCGAGCAGCCGTCGACCATCGCGGCCTCCTCCAGGGAGTCCGGCACGTTGTCGAAGAAGCCGCGCAGCATGATCGACGAGAACGGGATCGTCATCGCGATGTAGATCAGGACGAGGCCGAAGCGGCTGTCGACGAGGCCGAGGTTGGTGAACATCTGGTAGAGCGGGCCCAGCGCGATGAACGCCGGGATCATCTGCGTCACCAGGAACGCCAGCATGACCGCGCCCTTCCCGCGGAACTGGAAGCGGGAGAGGATGTACGCGCTGAGCATGGCGATCAGCGTCGCGACGGCGCCGGCCGACAGCGAGACGATGACGCTGTTGCCCAGCGCATGCCCGAACATCATCTGGCCGAACAGCTTCTCGTAGTTCTCGAACGAGAACTCCTTCGGCCAGTACCGCACCGGATACTCCGCGATCTGGCTTGCCGGCTTGAACGACGTGATGAGAATCCAGTAGAGCGGGAACAGCGTGACGAGCAGCCAGACGGCGAGGCCGGCCACCCTGACCACGGACAGCCACGCGGGAATCCTGTTGATCATGACGCCCGCTCCTTCGACAGCAGCGCGAGGTAGATCGCGGTGAAGGTCACCAGCACGCCCATGACGATGAAGCCGAGCGCCGAGGCGAGACCGTAGTCGCCCTGCTGGGTGAACTGGATCATCCACGTGGTGGCGATCTGGGTCTGGTTCGCCGGCCCTCCGCCGGTCATCGCGTAGATGATGTCGGGGAAGTTGAAGATCCAGATGACGCGCAGCAGCACCGTCAGCACGAGCGTGGTGCGAATCGTCGGGATGGTCACCAGGAACAGCGTGCCGAGGCGGCCCGCGCCGTCGAGGGCGGCAGCCTCGTGGAGCTCGTCCGGCACCGACTGGAGCGCGGCGAGGATCATCATCGCGAAGAACGCCACGCCGTACCAGATGTTGGCGAGGATCACCGACACCAGCGCCAGATCAGGGTTGGCCAGCCACGGGACCGGCGTGTCCGTGATCCCGGTGCGCATCAGCATGTCGTTGAAGACGCCGAACTCGGAGTTGAACATCCAGCGGAACAGGATGCCGATCAGGAAGCCCGACACGGCCCACGGGTAGAACACCAGGGCCTGGTAGAGGCCGCGGAAGCGGAACCTCTTCTTCAACGCCAGCGCGATCAGGAAGCCGATCACGAACTGCGGGATCAACGACCCGAGCACCCAGAGCACCGAGTTCAGCATCACCTTCGGAAACAGCGGGTCGGCGATCAGCGTCGCGAAGTTCTTGAGGCCGACGAACGGCGTGTTCGTCAGGTCCCACAGCGTCCACTGATGGAACGCCATCCTGCCGCCGACGAGCAGCGGATAGTAGGTGAAGACGATGACGAAGAGGAAGGCCGGCGACAGGTAGGCGAAGATGGTCAGCGCCGTGCGCCCGTTGAACTGCCGCCCCTTGGGGGGACGGGCGGTGGCGCCGCCCGTCCCCTTGGCGGCCCTAGCGGCCGTGGACATCGGCTACCCGGCCCACTTCTCGGTCCAGAACTGGTCCCAGCCCTTGAGCAGGTCCGCGGTCGACATCTTGCCGATCAGCACCTGCTGCAGGTCGGCCTCGGACCGCTGCATCCACTCGGTCCACCACGCGACGCCGCGGGGCTCCTCGACGGAGATCCACACGTCCGGGTTCGCCGTCATCTCGACGTACGCGGCCCACGGGCCCTCGCTGAAGAACGGGTCCTCGCCGGCGGCCGTCTGGATGGGAACCAACGAGTTCTCCTTGGCGAACGTCGTCGACGGATCGCCGGAGAGGAACTGGACGAGCTTGACCGCCTCGGCCTTGTGCTTCGACGCCTCGGTCACGCCCCAGCCGGCGGTGGCCATCGGCCAGGCCGCCTTGCCCGTCGGGCCGACGGGGTTCGTGGCGACGCTCCACTGGTCCTCGGTCAGCGAGGAGTCCTTGACGACGGCGATCACCTCAGGATCCTGCAACAGGAACGCGGTGGAGCCGTTGGTGAAGCCCTCGACCATCTCGGTGAAGCCCCAGGCGACCGACGACTCGGGCGAGCCCGTCTTGAAGAGCTCGATGTAGCGGTCGAGCGCCGTCTGCGACTCGGGCGTCGAGAAGATCGTGGCGCCGCTGTTGACCTTGTAGGCGTTGGTGACGTCGAGGTTGTCGGCGTTCCAGGCCTGCAGGATGCTCATCAGCTGGCCCGCGGAGTTCTTGCCGCCGCGGAAGGCGTAGCCGTAGCGGTTCTTCGCCGGGTCCTGGATCTTGGCCGCCTGCTCGATCAGGTCGTCCCACGACTTGGGGGCGCCGTCGAAGCCCGCCTCCTTCACCATGTCGGTGCGGTAGAACAGGCTGAGGCCGTAGAAGCCGTAGGGGATGAACCAGGACTTGCCGTCGGCGTTGACCGCGACGTTCTTGGCCTGGTCGGTGAGGGCCGCGAAGCCGTCCCAGGCCTTGGTCTCGGCGGCCATGTCGTACAGCCAGCCGTTGTTGCTGAAGGGGCCGACGGTGAGGTCGCGCACCTCCAGCACGTCGACGCCGGAGCCCGACTGCAGCATCTGCTGGATCTTCTGGTCGGCCTGCTCGCTGGGCGGCGAGACCAGGTTCACCTTGATGCCCGGGTTGGCAGACTCGAACTCGCCGAGCAGCTTCTTGATCACCTCGGTGCGTCCCGGGTTGGTGAGGCTCTCCACCATCTGCAGTGTGACGTCGCCGCCCGCCGCAGAGCCGTTGTCGCCGCCTCCGCCGTTGCCGCACGCGGTCAACGTCAGGGCGAGTGCCGACACCGTCGCGACGGCCGCGACTAAGGGTGTCGGTAAGACGGGGACCGCGCTCCGACGTGCAGAACGCGCCTGGTTCCTGGACGACCCGGACCAGCGCGCGCTTCTCGATTCGGATCCCCTCTTGGCTTCCCGACAGGGGGGGACGGTGCTCCTGGACGAGTGGCAACGTCTTCCCAGGATGTGGGACATGGTCCGGCGAGGGGTGGACAACGGTGCACCCCCAGGTCGATTCCTCCTCACCGGCAGCGCCACCCCTGCAGCGGGCGTGACCACGCACAGCGGTGCAGGCCGGATCCTGTCACTGCGTATGCGTCCCATGGCTCTGCATGAGAGGGGTCTCGCAGAGCCCTCCACTAGCCTGGGGGATCTACTCGGTGGCGACCGACCTGCAGTCGATGGCGAGTGCAATCTGGACCTCGCCTACTACCTGGACGCCGTCACCTCGAGCGGATTCCCTGGCGTCCTCACCGGGGCCGGGCTGCTCAGGGAGGCGCAGTTGGATGCCTACCTCCAGCGGGTCGTGGACCGGGATCTTCCCGAACAGGGGTTGCGGGTACGCCGGCCCGAGACGCTGCGTCGATGGCTCGCCGCCTACGCCGCCGCGTCGTCGACCACCGCTTCGTACTCACGGATTCTCGACATGACGACGGCGGGCGACGGGTCCCAGCCGGCGAACACCACGACGATCGCTTACCGCGACCATCTGACCCAACTATGGCTGCTCGACCCCGTGCCTGGCTGGAGCCATTCGCGCAGCCACTTCACGCAGCTGCAGCAGGCGCCCAAGCATCAGTTGGCGGATCCGGCGCTGGCCGCACGGCTACTGAATCTCTCACGCGACGCCCTGCTGAGCCCGCGCGGCGCGTTCATGACGGGCCCTCTGTTCGAGTCCCTTGTGACGCTGACGGTCCGGGTTGCAGCTCAGGTTCACCGCGCCCGGATCGGGCACCTGCGCACATCGCGAGGGGACAGGGAGATCGATCTTGTCGTCGAGGGACCGGACGGCCAGGTCGTCGCGATAGAGATCAAGCTGTCTGCGACGGTGGGGGATGCCGACGTTCGCCACCTGCTATGGCTTCGAGACCAGATGCCCGACGATGTCGCGGACCTGGTGGTCGTCACCACCGGTAAGTACGCCTACCGCAGACCAGACGGGGTGGCCGTGATTCCCCTGGGGCTTCTGGGAGCGTGACGGATCACGACCGGAAACCGTAGGTACAGATATGTACAAGCATGTACGATTGCGCCATGTCGAGAATCAGCGTGAGCACTGCACGCCAGACCCTTCCGGAGCAGCTCGACCGTGTCGAGGCCGGCGAGGAGGTCTCGATCACCAGGCACGGCCGGGTGGTCGCCGTCCTGGTTCGTCCGGACGTGCTCAAAGCGCGCCGTGCGTCGAAGGTATGGGATGAGGCTGAGCGGATCGCGGGCCTCCTGGACTCGGCCCGCAGCGAGCCGCTGCAGCGCCCCGTCATCTCGCCCGAGCGGGCGGAGGAGCTCGTTGATGCGGTCCGTGACGCACGGTCCGGCCGATGACACTCCTCACTGCTTTCGACGCCGATGTGCTCATCTACGCGGCAGCCGATGGTCACCCTCTTGGGGTGCCCGTGGCCTCGTTGTTCGCCGTCGAAGGTGAGGGGCCCGTCGGCATCGGCTCAGTCCTGCTCCTGCCAGAGGTTCTGACCAAGCCACTGAGGGGGGACCCCGACTCCGCCGAGGTCAAGGCGCTGGCCGGCCTCCTCGGTCGGCTGGAGCTTCGCCCGGTGGACGAGGCGACGGCGCGACTCGCCGTCGCGCTGGCCGTCACCTACAGACTACGGGCGGCGGACGCGGTACATCTGGCCACTGCCGTCGCGTCAGGTGCTGACCGGTTCCTCACCAACAATCGCAGGGACTTCCCCACCACGATCGACGAGATCGACGTCGTGTACCCGGACGATCTGGCTAACGCCCAGACGTGAGGTGCCGTCGGTGGGCCACGCCGACGGCTCAGTCGTGCGCGTGCGCCTCGAGGAACTCGTAGAGTTCGCGATCGTCCACACCCGGATAGGTCCCCTGGGGCAGGGGGGCGAACAGGTGGGTCCGCACCCTGGGCGACGCCCACCCCTGCCCCCTCCAGCGCTCCGAGAGTCCATCCTCCGGCCTGCGGCAGCACCGCGCGTCTGGGCACGTCGACACCTCGCGCTGCTGTGATTCGCGCCCCCGGAACCACTTCGACTCGGCATAGGGCACGCCCAGGGTGATGGAGAACTCCGCCGTTGCGCCGGTCCCGGTCTGGGTCGACTCGAAGAAGGTGCCGGCAGGCGTGTCCGTGTACTGGTAGTGCTCGCTGGTGCGGGTGGCCCGCGCGAACGCCTTTCGCGCGCTCCAGTGGCGGCAGACCACCTCGCCCTCCGTCGAACCGGTTGCGTCCTGGGGCAGCGGAAGACCGTCGTTCTCATAGGCACCCACGACGGTGCCGTCGCCGTTGACCCGCAGGTAGTGAAGCGTGATCCCCAGGTAGTGGGTGGCCAGGTTGGTGAACCGCAGCGCCGCGCCCTCGTGGGTGACCCCGAAGGTGTCGCGGAAGTCCTCGATCGCGATGTTGCGCTCCCGCTTCGCGCGCTCCAGGAAGTCGACGGAGGCGGCGCGGGGCATCAGGCACGCCGCGGCGAAGTAGCTGGCCTCGAGGCGCTGGCGGAGGAAGTCGGCGTAGTCGGCCGGCGCCTCGTGCTCGAGCACGGTGTTGGCCATGGCCTGCAGCGCCAGCGATCGCAGCCCGTGTCCGCCGGGGATGGATGCCGGCGGGATGTAGATGCGGCCGTGCTCGAGGTCCACGACGGCACGCGCCGAGTGGGGGAGGTCGTCGGTGTGCACGATGGTCAGCCCCACCCGCTTGGCCATCTCCGCGACCGTGCGGTGGGTCAGGGCGCCAGAAGTGTGCCGCACTGCCTTGGTTGCCTGCTCCGCGATCAGCTCGATCTCAGGCAGGTGGTTGTTCCGCTCCCGCATCGTCGTCCGGTGCTGGGTGTTGGCTCGCCGCGCCTCCTCAGGCGTTGAGATGGCCATCCGGGCGCGCCTGTCGAGTTCGCGGTGCAGGCCGACGATCGTCTTCAGCGTCGCGTCGGACATCGCCCGCGAAGGGCGCAGGAGGGGCAGGCCGAGCTCCCGGTACGCAGGGGAGGCCTGGGCCTTCTCGAGTTCGATCTCCAGCGCGGCCCGCGGCGACGGGGGCTCG
>DAONOU010000059.1:0-11616 GCA_035409265.1 Arachnia sp.
GATTCTGGTCCGGCGATCTGCTGGGTGAGGCGAGGCTTGTCCCGCCGCTGCTTGCTTATGCCGACGCATTGGCCGACGCCGAGCCGCGGGAGATGACCGCCGCTGGGGAATTGGCTGCGCGCCTTGGGTGGGGGTGGGCGCGATGATCGCAACGTGGCTGCAAACGTTCGATCCGCGGAGTCGAAACGGACACCGTGCACGCCAGAGTCAGCATGGTGACTCTGGCGTACACGTTGAGTGGTGGGTCGACTCAAACTGAACGGATGCAGCCACGATGACGCGTCGGCGCCGCGGGCGCTCGTCGGCGCCGAGCCGCAGGCCTCCGGGCAGGGAACCCGCAACACCGGAGTTAGGAGGGCCTTTCGAGGTACTAGGATGATGCCCGTTCACCCCGCGACCTCGCGTCAGGCGACGTCCGCGTGGCGGTCCAGTCGGCCAACCAACAAGGAGGAGCCGTGTCCACCGAGAGCGAGCTTTCGCCCGTAGCCGCCGTTGTTGTCCTCGCCGCAGGCGGCGGGACCCGCATGAAGTCCACGAAGTCCAAGCTCCTCCACGAGGTGGCGGGCAAGTCCATGCTCAGCTTCGCGGTGTCGTCCGCGGCGGCGCTGGACCCCGAGCATCTGGTGGTCGTCGTCGGGCACCTGCGCGAGCAGGTCGAGGAGCATCTGGAGAAGCTGTCGGCGTCGGTGACCACCGCGGTGCAGGACGAGCAGCTCGGCACCGGGCACGCCGTCGGCTGCGGACTCGCCGGCCTCGGCGACCTCGACGGCGACGTCGTCGTCACCTACGCCGACGTTCCCATGCTCACCGGGGACACGCTCCGCCAGCTCGTCGCCGTGCACCGCGCGCACCAGAACTCGGTAACGGTGCTGACCGCCGAGGTCGAAGATCCGACGGGCTACGGCCGCGTCCTCCGCGACGGCGACTCGGTCGTCGGCATCGTCGAGCACAAGGACGCCGACGACCGGCAGAGGACCATCCGCGAGATCAACTCCGGCATCTACGTCTTCGACGCCGTCACGCTGCGCGAGGGCCTCGCGTCGCTGACGACGGACAACGCGCAGGGCGAGCAGTACCTCACCGACGTCCTGCACTACGCGCACAGCCAGGCCCGTCGCGTCGGCGCGCACCTGATCGACGACGTGTGGCAGACCGAGGGCGTCAACGACCGCGTCCAGCTCGCCCGCATGAACGCGGAGATGAACCGCCGCATCCGCGACGCGTGGATGCTGAAGGGGGTCAGCATGGTCGACCCCAACACCACGTGGATCGACGTCGACGTCGACCTCGCACCCGACGTCCTCCTCCACCCGGGCGTGATCTTGCAGGGCGCCACCAGCGTCGGCGAGGGTGCGATCATCGGCCCCGACACCACGCTCATGGACGTCGAGGTCGGCGCGGGCGCCGAGGTCGTCCGCACGCACGGCTCGTTCGCCGTCATCGGCGAGGGCGCGCAGGTCGGCCCGTTCTCCTACCTGCGCCCCGGCACCATCCTGGGCAGGAAGGGCAAGATCGGCGCGTTCGTCGAGACCAAGAACGCGCAGATCGCCGACGGCGCCAAGGTCCCGCACCTGGCCTACTGCGGCGACGCGTTCGTCGACGAGGGCGCCAACATCGGCGCCGGCACGATCTTCGCCAACTACGACGGCGTGAACAAGTCCACATCGCACGTGGGCAGGAACGCGTTCGTCGGGTCCAACTCGGTCCTCGTCAGCCCCGTCGACATCGGGGCAGGCGCGCTCGTCGCGGCCGGCTCGACCATCACCGAGGACGTCCCCGCGGGCGCCCTCGGGGTCGCCCGCGGCACGCAGCGCAACGTCGAGGGATACATCCCGAACCGCCGTCCCGGCTCCAAGTGGGCCGAGGCAGCCGCCGAGAGCGACGGCAGCATCCACCCCGCGGTGGCCGAGTCCCGACAGAAGAAGGCCTGATAACACCCATGTCCCAGATCGCGAAGAACGACAAGCACCTGATGCTGTTCAGCGGCCGCGCGTACCCCGAGTTGGCGCAGGAGGTGGCGCGGATCATGGAGACCGAGCTGGTCCCCACCCGCGCGCTCACCTACGCCAACTCCGAGATCTACGTCCGCTTCGAGGAGTCGGTGCGCGGCTGCGACGCGTTCGTCATCCAGTCGCACACGTCGCCGGTCAACGAGTGGATCATGGAGCAGCTGATCATGGTGGACGCGCTGAAGCGCGCCTCCGCCAAGCGCATCACCGTCGTCGCCCCGTTCTATCCCTACGCGCGCCAGGACAAGAAGCACCTCGGCCGCGAGCCCATCTCCGCGCGGCTCGTCGCCGACCTGTACAAGGCCGCCGGCGCGGACCGCATCATGTCGGTCGACCTGCACGCCTCGCAGATCCAGGGCTTCTTCGACGGCCCCGTCGATCACCTGTGGGGCATGCCGCCGCTTGCCGACTACGTCAAGGACAAGTACGACACCTCCGAGATGACGATCGTGTCGCCCGACGCCGGCCGGGTGCGCCTCGCCGACGTGTGGACCGACAAGCTCGGCTGCCCGCTGGCGATCATCCACAAGCGCCGCGACCCCAACCAGGCCAACACCGTCGCCGTGCACGAGGTGGTCGGCGAGGTCAAGGACCGGGTGTGCCTGCTGGTCGACGACATGATCGACACCGCGGGCACCATCGCCCAGGCCGCGCACGCGCTGCGCGAGCACGGCGCGAAGGCCGTCATCTGCGCGGCCACCCACCCCGTCTTCTCCGGCCCCGCGGCCCAGCGGCTGAACCAGTCGGGGATCGCCGAGATCATCGTCACCAACACGCTGCCCATCCGCACGCCTGAGCCGATCACCAACCTCACCGTCTTGTCCATCGCGCCGCTCATCGCCAAGGCGATCAACGCGGTGTTCCTCGACGGCTCGGTGACGTCGCTGTTCGGCGGCCAGGCGTAGGCGCGGCATGGCGACACTCGCATTCGACCTCGACGGCACCATCTACATCGACAAGCGGATCTCCCCGGAGAACGCCGCCGCCATCAACCGCTGGCGGGCCGCGGGCAACCGCGCCATCATCTCGACCGGACGCTCCATCGCGGCCATCCGCGCGGCCTGGGCCGACTCGGGGATCGAGGTCGACGGCGCGGTCGCGTTCACGGGAGGCGCCGTCACGGACGCCGCCTTCCGGCCCCGCTGGTCGACGCTCCTCGACCAGGGCCTTTTCGCCGAGGTGCACGAGCTGCTGCGCGACGAGCCCGTCCGCTCCTACGTCACGGACCTGGACGGCGACTGGCTGGTCGTCGACAACGTGATCGACACCTCCGCGCTCCACATCCCGTCGATTCCCGTTCGTGTGGCCGACGTCGTGGGCAAGCAGGTGGTCGGCCTCCCGACGTATGTCCCCGACGACGCCGACCGCGCCCGCCTCGAGCCGCTGCTCCGCGAACTCATCGCCGGCCGCGCCGACCTGGCCCCCAACCTCAGCTTCCTCGACATCGTGCCGCTCGGCGCGTCCAAGGGCAGCGGCGTGCGCCGTTTCATGGAGCTGGAGCCGCTCGACGGCGATGTGCTCTACACGATCGGCGATTCGTGGAACGACATCCCCATGCACGTGGTCGCCGACCACGCCACGGGGTTCTCCTACTCGCCCCCGGAGGTCCTCGACGTCGTCGACCGCGTCGTCGACCACCTCCACGAGCTGGTCGACGCGCTGCTGGAGGTAGGGGTCGGGTCCGACTGAGGTGCCACCCGCATCGTCGAGGGGGAGACGTCCGGCGGATGCCCCCGCGTCGTCGGCGCCCATAGCCTGGGCTCGCACGATACGAGACGACTGGAGACCCAAGTGACGACGCAACTCGACCAGGTGCCCGCCTGCGGCACGCAGAACCTGACAAAGGTGTTCGGCAGCGGCGAGCAGCCGGTGGTGGCCGTCGACGACGTCAGCGTTGCCATCGCGCGGGGCAGCTTCACCGCCATCATGGGGCCGTCCGGGTCGGGCAAGTCGACGCTGATGCACTGCATGGCCGGTCTCGACCGCCCGACGAACGGTGCGGTCTACGTCGGCGCCGACAACATCGCGGGCATGTCGGAACGCGACGTCACCCGGGTCCGGCGCGACAAGGTCGGCTTCGTCTTCCAGTCCTTCAACCTGCTCCCGACGCTGACGGCCGAGCAGAACATCACGCTGCCGCTGGAGCTCGCGGGGCGCAAGGTGGACCGCCAGTTCCTGGGCGCGGTCGTCTCCTCGCTCGGCCTCGCGGACCGCCTGACGCACCGCCCCAGCCAGCTGTCCGGCGGTCAGCAGCAGCGCGTCGCGGTCGCGCGCGCCCTGATGACCCGCCCGGAGGTGATCTTCGCCGACGAGCCCACGGGCGCACTCGACCAGAAGACCGGCACCGCGCTGCTCGAGTACCTCCAGGCCTGCGCCCGCGACCAGGGGCAGACCATCATCATGGTCACCCACGACCCCCGGGCGGCGGGCTACGCCGACCGCGCCCTCATGCTGCTCGACGGCCGCGTCGTCGACGACATCGCCAACCCATCCGCCGAGGCCCTCGCGGTCCAGCTCGGGGTGATGGGCTGATGCTGCGCCATGCCTTGAGCGAGCTGCGGCTGCATCCCACCCGCTTCGTCGCCACCCTTGTCGCCATCGCGATCTCCGTCGGGTTCGTCGCCGCCATCTCGGTGTTCGTGAACTCGCAGCAGACGGCGCTGGGGATGCAGAACGCCCTCCAGCTGTCCAAGGCCGACGTGGTGGTGCGCACCGAGGAGGCCTGGATCGACGACCAGAGCTATCCCCTCCCGGGGTTCGCCGACGCCATCGCCGCGGTGCCGGGGGTGGCCACCGTCCTCCCCGAGCCGCTGGCGGGCGCGGGGGTCCTCACCAAGGGTGACCGGACCGCGACCATCTCGTTGTTCGACGTCCCTCCGGCCGAGCTGCAATGGTCCCAGCTGGTCGAGGGGCGGATGCCCGAGGCCGACGACGAGCTGGCCCTCTCGCGCGCGGCGCTGGAGAAGCTGGGCGCCCAGCTGGGCGACGCGGTGCGTCCGCAGGGTGGCGACGCCGACCTGCGCGTCGTCGGCGTCACCGACGACCCGAACACTCTGTGGACGACCGTCGGCTACATCTCGGTCCCGGCCCAGAGCCAGGAGGACGTGCTGACCGGCACGTTCCTGGTGAAGGTCGACGGCGACCCCGCAGCCGTGATCGGCCCGATCGAGCAGGCGGTCGTCGGGCTGGGCACGGAGACCACCGTCATGACCGGCGACCAGGCGCGGGCCGAGGCCCTCAACGCCATGACCGCCGACGTCGACATCTTCAAGTACCTGCTCCAGGGCTTCGGCGCCGTCGCGCTTCTCGTCGGGGCGATCACCATCGCCAACACGTTCACGATCCTGGTGACCCAGCGCCGCCGCCAGCTCGGGCTGCTGCGCGCCGTGGGCGCGAGCCCCGCCCAGGTGAGGGGACGCATCGTCGTCGAGTCGTTCCTGATCGGCGCCGTCGGCTCGCTGCTCGGCCTCGGCCTCGGGTTCGCCGTCGCGTGGGGCGGGGGAGCGGTGACCGGCTCCAACTACTTCGGCCTCACCGTCGTGCCGCTCGAGCTGGCGCTCGCGTGGCTGGCGGGCGTCGTCGTCACCATGCTCGCGTCCATCGGCCCGGCGATCGCCGCGTCGCGCGTCCGGCCGATCGAGGCGCTCCAGTCCGTCCCGACCGAGGCCCAGGCCAAGCGCGCGGGCATCGTCCGGGCGGTCGTCTGCGGCCTGGCGGGCGTCGCGGGCGCCGCGCTCGTTGTTGTCGCCCTCGGAGGCGGCGACTGGGCGCTGCTCTGGGCGATCCTCGCCGGCGTTGCCCTCACGATCGCGGTTCTCGGCGCCGCGCCGCTCTACGTGGCGCCCCTGCTGGGTTTGGTCGGCAGGCTCTTCGGGATGGCCGGCCCGACCACCCGGATGGCGTTCGTGAACTCCGCCCGCAACCCGCGCCGCGCGGCCTCCACGGCCACCGCCCTGATGCTCGCCGTCGGGCTGATCGTGACGCTGCAGGCGGCGCTGGCCACGGCGCGGTCCTCGGGCATGGCGACGATCGATAAGGAGTACCCGATCGACGTCGTCGGCGTCAGCACCGAGGCCATCCCGTCCTCCCTCATCGAGCAGTTGGGCGCCTTGCCCGCCGTTCAGCGCGTCGTGGGGATCGAGTCGAAGCCGGTGGGGACCGACGGGACCTCCGTCATCGCGCCCGGCACGGCCTACGAGGACCTCGGCGTCGAGCGCCCCAACCGCAGCGTGCCCGAGGCCGGCGAGATCTTCCTGCACGACGAGTACTCGGCCATCGCGGAGGCGGCGGGCCTGGACCCGGCCACGCTGAAGTCGGGGGCCAAGATCTCGCTGCCGGGCGCCGACGGGCCGATCGAGTTCACGGTCAAGACCTCCGGCAGCGTCAGCTGGGACACGGGCCTCGTGGCCGCGGAGGACTTCGCCACGCTGCCGGGCGAGCCGACGGTGACGCAGGTGTGGCTGAAGCTGTATGACCGCACGTCGTCGACGCAGCTCAACCAGGTCACCGCGGTGCTCGAGGGGCACCCGGAGATCTACCTCGACCAGTCCGGCGCCATGATGGCCTCGATCCTCACCCAGGTGATGGACGTGATGCTGATCGTGCTCACCGCGCTGCTCGGCGTCGCGGTGGTCATCGCCCTGGTCGGCGTGGGCAACACGTTGGGCCTGTCGGTGATCGAGCGGCAGCGCGAGTCGGCCCTGCTGCGCGCCCTCGGCATGCAGCGCGGGGGACTTCGCCTGATGCTGCTTGTCGAGGCGCTGGCGATGGTCGCCGTCGGAACGCTGATCGGCCTGATCGCCGGCTCCTTCTTCGGCTGGCTCGGGGTCAAGACGGCGTTCTCGTCGATGCCCGACGGCGTCATGGAGCTGCGGTTCGCGCTCGACCCCTGGTACACGACGGGCCTGATCGCCGTCTGCCTGCTGGCCGCCGTCGCCGCGTCGATCCTGCCCGGCCGCCGCGCCGCCAACGCCACCCCGACGGAGGCGCTCGCCGCCGACTAGCCGGTCTTGGCGACCTGCTGGCGGTAGGCCTCGGCCTCCCAGGTCTCGATGAAGCGGCGCTCGCGCTCGTCCATCGCGCGGACGCGGCCGAGCCGGCTGGCGGCCTCGCCGACGGTCAGCGCGTCGACGTACACCCCGAGCGCGGTGGCGGCCTGCTTCTCGGACTCCCCGACGGCGAACACGGCCAGCCCCGGGGCGACGGCGACGATCGGGGCGACCCCGCGCTCGGCGGCCACCGCGGCGTCGATCCGCTCGACGATGGAGCGGCTGAGCGCGCGCACGTCGTCGGGGGAATCGCCCGCGACGATCAGGCCGTGGTTCATCAGGAACGTGGCCTTGGGCGCGGGGGCCCCGGTGCGGGCCTCGAACTCACCCCGGCGCTGCGCGATGAGGCGCGCCAGGGGCAGGCCGGGGTCGGTGTAGCCGACCCAGAGGACCTCGTCGCCGAACAGCTCGGCGGTGATCTTCTCGCCGTCGGCGTTGCACGTGATCGCGTTGATCGGCAGCGGGTGCGTGTGCAGCACGTAGGTGTCGGGGATCAGCGCGTGGAAGAGGATCTCCACCGACGGGCGGCGCGGGCCGTCGGCGAGCCGCGCGAGCGTCGCGATGTGGTTGACCGGGTCGCCGAGCGACGGGTCGGGGTCCGGGGCGTCGAGCGAGCCGTTCAGCACATCCATGTCGAGCGGCACCAGGTCGTCGGCCGCGATCGCCTCGAGCGCGACGCCGCTGGGCTTGATCCACAGCACCCCGTCGGCCTTGGCCGAGGAGTTGCCGCCGCCGGCGCGCACGAAGGTGGGGTCGGCGCCGAACTCGTTGCTGAGCGCGGTGATCTCGGCCAGCTCGGCGTCCGGGCGGGTGGGGGAGGGGCGGTAGTCGGTCAGGTCGGACGAGGCCATGACAATCCTTCTGAGGTCTTCGAGTGTTCCGGACACCAGTCCGACGGCGCGGGCCTGGATGAGCGCGTTGCCGATCGCCGTCGCCTCGACGGGGCCGGCGCTGACCGGGAGGCCGGTGCGGTCGGCGGTCAGTTGGCAGAGCAGGGCGTTGTGGGAGCCGCCGCCGACGATCGCGATGCGGGTGGGCGCGCGGCCGGTGAGCGCCGCGAGCTGGTCGACGACGCCGGCGTAGGCGTCGGCCAGGGACTCCAGCACGGAGCGGGTGAAGAAGACGGGGTCGTCCATGCGCGGGTCGCCGCCGACCAGGGCCTTGACCCTCGCGGGCATGTCGCCGGGGGGCAGGAGGGACGGGTCGGTGGCGTCGAAGCGCGGCGCGTCCGTGACGGTGCGGGCGGCGACGGCGAGGTCGGGAACCGAGACGTCGATCCCGGCGGCCCGCCAGGAGCGGACCGCCTCGGACAGGATCCACATGCCCATCACGTTCTTCAGGTACCGCACGGTGCCGTCGACGCCGGCCTCGTTGGTGAGGTTGGCCGCGGCCGACTCCGGCGTGAGCACCGGGCCGGAGAGCTCCATACCCAGCAGCGACCACGTGCCCGACGACAGGTACGCGTCGTCCGGCCCCGTCAGCGGGGCGCCGACGACGGCCGACGCCGTGTCGTGCGAGCCAACGGCGACCAGCGGTACCCCCGCCGCGGGGCCGGCGGTGATCGGGCCGATCACCGTTCCCGGCTCGACGACGTCGGGGAACACTCGGCGCGGCAGCCCGAGCCGGTCGATCAGCTCCCAGTGCCAGTCGCCGGTCAGCGGGTCGAGCAGCGCCGTCGACGACGCGTTGGTGCGCTCCGCGAACTCGCGCCCGGTCAGCCAGTAGCCGAGCAGGTCGGGCAGCATCAGGAAGCGGCGGGCGCCGTCGAGGCGGCCCTTCAGCTTGTCGTCGGCCAGCTGGTTGACGGTGTTGATCGCGATGTCCTGGAGGCCGGTCATCGCGTACAGCTCGGCGGCCGGGACGAGGCGGTCCACCTCGGCCTTGCCGGTCGCGGTGCGAACGTCGCGGTAGTTGAACGGCATCCCGATCAGGCCGTCGTCGCCGATCAGCCCGTAGTCGACGGCCCAGCAGTCGATGCCGAGGGCCGCGACGTCGCCCCCGGCCAGTTCCATGGCCGCGCCGATGCCCTCCTGGATGCGCCCGAACAGCGCGGCGGCGTCCAGCTGCAGCCCCTCGGGGGTGCGTTCGGCGGCGGTCGAGAAGCGATGAACCTCCGTCAGCGACACGCGTCCCTCGGCGAACGACGAGAAGACGACCCGCCCGCTCGTCGCGCCGAGGTCGACGGCGATGACCGACGTCGGTGCCACTTACGCGCCCCAGCTGGACTGGGTGCCGCCCACGCGCTCCTCGGCGATGCGGGCGAGGTAGCCGGACTCGGCGAAGGCCGTCATCGGATCGGCGGGGACGCCGCGAGAGGCGCGCCACTGGGCGAGCATCGGGCGCACGTCGGTGTAGAAGGCGTCCATCAGGATGGCGTTCGCGCCCAGGACATCGCCCCGGTCCTGCGCGGCCTGGAGAGCGTCGGCGTCGACGAGGAGGGCCCGCGCCGTCATCTCCTGCACGTTCAGCACGGAGCGGATCTGGCCCGGGATCTTGTCCTCGATGTTGTGGCACTGGTCGAGCATGAACGCGACCCCGTTGTTCGGATCGAGGCCGCCGCCGCGGCGGACCTCCCACATGATGCGGAACAGCTGGAACGGGTCGGCGGCGCCGACGATCAGGTCGTCGTCGGCGTAGAAGCGCGAGTTGAAGTCGAAAGAGCCCAGCTTCCCGAGGCGCAGCAGCTGCGCGACGATGAACTCGATGTTGGTGCCGGGCGCGTGGTGGCCGGTGTCGAGGCAGACCAGCGCGCGGTCGCCGAGCGCGGTGACGTGGGCGTACGACGTGCCCCAGTCGGGGACGTCGGTGTGATAGAACGACGGCTCGAAGAACTTGTACTCCAGCACGAGGCGCTGCTCGGGGCCGATGTGGGCGTAGATCTTGGCCAGCGAGTCGGCCAGCCAGTCCTGACGGCGACGGATGTCGCCCTGGCCGGGGTAGTTGGTGCCGTCGGCCAGCCAGATCTTCAGGTCCCGTGAGCCGATCTCGTCCATGATCTCGATGCACTCGAGGTGATGGTCGATCGCCTTCTGGCGGACCGCGGGGTCGTGGTGGGCGAGGCTGCCGAACTTGTAGGCCTCGTCCTGGAACGTGTTGGAGTTCACGGTGCCGAGCGTTACGCCGACCTCCGCCGCGTAGTCGACGAGGGCAGCCCAGTCGTCGACCTTGTCCCAGGGGTAGTGCAGCGCGACCTTCGGGGCGAGGCCGGTGTAGGCGTTCACCTGCGCGGCGTCGGCCACCTTCTCGAAGACCGTGCGCGGGGTGCCCGGCGTGCCGAAGACGCGGAACCGGGTGCCCGAGTTGCCGTACGCCCAGGAGGGCACCTCGATGGCCTGCTGGGCGAGCTGGTCGGTGATGGATTCGAAGGTAGTCATCTCTGCTTCTCCCACGGTGGAGCTTGAATCGTTTCAAACTGAAATTACTCCCGTCGACCCTCGCCGTCAAGGAGAAAGGGTCGAAAGTCAGTCATGCGGCGCGCTGGAGAGGCGCACCGCGAGCGTCGGGGTGAACCGGAGTGAGCGGTGCGTGTGTGGCCGGCCCTCCTCGTCCTCGGCGATCTCGGACAGGAGCAGGTCCGCGGCCGCGGCGCCCAGTTCTCGACGGGGCTGGGCGACGGAGGAGAGGGGGACGGCGGCCGCGGCCGCGAACTCGATGTCGTCGTAGCCGACGATGGCGATGTCGTCCGGGACGCGGATCCCGTGGCGCATCAGCCCTTGCAGCATGCCGATGGCGGTCATGTCGTTGGCGCAGTAGACGCCGGTCGGCCGGAGCTCGGTGGGGAGGAGGACGACTTCGTCGGCCGCCTGGCGGCCCCCGGCGAAGTCGAGTTGGGGAGTGGAGATGGCGAGCAGCGTTGCGCCCGCCTCGGCCGCCGCGGCCTCGGCGCCCTCGCGGCGCTCCCGGACCTGGGCGAGCGAGGAAGGGCCGCCCACGAAGGCGATCGAGCGGTGCCCGGCCTGCAGGAGGTGCTCGACGGCGATCCTGCCGCCCGCGACGTCGTCGACGCCGACGGAGCAGCACTCGGCGTCCTTCGCGAAGCGGTCGAAGAGGACGGTCGGGATGCCGGCCGCGGTGAGCTCCGCCACCTCGGGGGGCGTGGCGCCGATCGGGCCGAGGATCACGCCCTGGACGCGCTGCTCGAGGAAACCGTGGAGGGTGCGGGCCTGCCGCTCGAGGTTCTGGTCGGAGTCGCCGATCAGGACCGAGTAGCCGGCCGCCTCCAGCTTTGCGCTCGCGCCGCGCAGGATGTCGGCGAAGAACGGGTTGGCGATGTCCATGAGCGCGACGCCGATGGTGCGGCTGCGCCCCGCGCGGAGGTGTTGGGCCTGCTTGTTGGGGATCCAGCCGAGCTCGGCGATGGCCTCCTGGACGCGCTCGCGGGTGGTGGGCAGCACGCGGTCGGGGTTGTTGAGGACGTTGGACACGGTGCCGATGGAGACCTGCGCGAGCGCGGCGACCTCGCGCATGCTCACCCGACCCCGCGCCTTGTCCGGCTTCACGTCGTCGCTCATGGTCGTCACTCTAGCCCGGGATGCCAGGAAAGAGAGGCTTTTCGGCGG
>DAONOU010000060.1:0-11512 GCA_035409265.1 Arachnia sp.
CGCGCCGACGGCACCCGCAACCCGCTGCAGACCCAGCCGCTGCTCGACGCCATCGGCGACAACCGCTTCGACGCCGTGTTCGGCGGCGGCCGGCGCGACGAGGAGAAGGCCCGCGCGAAGGAGCGCGTGGTCAGCCTGCGCGACGAGTTCGGCCAGTGGGACCCGCGCAACCAGCGCCCCGAGCTCTGGACCCTCTACAACCCGCGGCACCGGCCCGGCGAGCACGTCCGCGTCTTCCCGCTGTCGAACTGGACCGAGCTCGACGTGTGGCGCTACATCGAGGCCGAGGGCATCGAGCTGCCCGACCTCTACTACGCGCACGACCGCGAGGTCTTCGAGCGCGACGGCATGTGGCTCGCCGTCGGCGAGGTCAGCGAGCCGCGCGACGGCGAGGAGGTGACCACCTTGCAGGTCCGGTACCGCACCGTCGGCGACATGAGCTGCACCGGCGCCGTCGTGTCCGACGCCCGCACCGTCGCCGACGTGATCGCCGAGGTGGCCGCCACCCGGATCACCGAGCGCGGCGCGACCCGCGCCGACGACCGCCTCACCGAGGCCGCCATGGAGGACCGCAAGAAGGAGGGGTACTTCTGATGAGTGTCGCCACCGCAACACCCACCGGGACGCTGCTGCGCCTGGCCACCGCCGGCTCCGTCGACGACGGCAAGTCCACCCTGGTGGGCCGGCTGCTCTACGACAGCAAGTCCGTGCTCGCCGACCAGCTGGACGCCGTCGAGCGGGTCTCGGCCGCCAAGGGCCTCGGCCACGTCGACCTCGCGCTGCTGACCGACGGCCTGCGCGCCGAGCGCGAGCAGGGCATCACCATCGACGTCGCCTACCGCTACTTCGCCACCGCGAACCGCACCTTCATCCTCGCCGACTGCCCCGGGCACGTGCAGTACACGCGCAACACCGTGACCGGGTCGTCGACGGCGGATGTCCTCGTGCTGCTCGTCGACGTCCGCAAGGGCGTGCTGGAGCAGACCCGCCGCCACCTCGCCGTCGGGCAGCTGCTGCGGGTGCCGACGATCGTCGTCGCGGTCAACAAGATGGACCTGGTCGGCTACGACCAGGCGACCTACGAGGCCGTCTCCGCCGACGTAGCCGCGCTCGCCGACGATCTGGGCGTCTCCGCGATCAGGACCCTCCCGGTGTCGGCCCTGGAGGGCGCCAACATCGTCGACCGCTCGGAGCACACGCCCTGGTACGACGGGCCGTCGCTGCTGGAGCTGCTCGAGTCGCTCCCCGCCGGCGCCGAACTGACCGAGCTGCCCTTCCGTTTCCCGGTGCAGCTGGCGATCCGCCCGCAGGAGGCCGCCGCGCCCGAGCACCGCGAGTACCGCGGGTACGCGGGGCAGGTCGCGACCGGCGTGGTCAGCGTGGGCGACAAGGTCGTGGTGCTGCCGGTCGGTCGCCGCACGACGGTCGCCGGGATCGACACCGCCGACGGGCCGCTGGACGAGGCCTTCGCCTCGCAGTCGGTGACCCTGCGGCTGGCCGACGAGATCGACATCACCCGCGGCGACCTGATCGCGGCGGCCTACGACGCGCCGGAGGCCTCCCAGGACCTCAGCGGGCTGGTCGCCTGGCTCGCCGAGCGGCCGCTGCGCCCCGGCCAGCGCGTGCTCGTCAAGCACGGCACCCGGACGGTGCAGGGCGTCGTGCGGGAGCTGGGCGGGCGCCTCGACCTCGACTCGCTCTCCCCCGTGCCCTCGGAGACGCTGGAGCTGAACGACATCGGCCGGGTCACGCTGCGGCTGGCCTCCCCCGTCGCGGCCGACGACTACACCGAGTCGCGCCGCACCGGCTCGTTCCTGCTGATCGACCCGCAGTCCGGCGGCACGCTCGCGGCCGGCATGGTGCGGGCGCTCGGCGCGTTCGACGAGGCGGCCCGCGAGGCCGAGACCCTCAGCTGGTCCATCTGATGCAACGCCTGCTCCTGCTGGCCGTCGTCGGCTTCGCGGCCCAGCTCGTCGACGGCTCGCTAGGGATGGGCTTCGGCGTCACATCGACGTCGCTGCTGCTCATCGCGGGCCTGAGCCCGGCGATGGCGTCGGCGTCGGTGCACCTGGCCGAGTTGGGGACCAACGTCGCGTCGGGCGTGTCGCACTGGAAGCTGGGCAACGTCGACTGGCGGCTCGTCGCGCGGCTCGGCGTTCCGGGCGCGATCGGCGCCTTCGCCGGGGCCACGTTCCTCTCCCAGATCTCGACGGCGCTCGCCAAGCCCGTGATGGCCGCGATCCTCGGCGCGCTCGGCATGTACATCCTGCTGCGCTACGCGCTGAAGCCTCCCGCCGTCGCCCAGGCGCGGCGCTCGCCGCACACCGCGAAGTTCCTGGTGCCGCTCGGCCTCGCCGGCGGGTTCGTCGACGCCACGGGCGGGGGCGGCTGGGGACCGGTCTCGACGACGTCGCTGCTCAGCGCGGGCAAGACGGCGCCGCGCACCGTGATCGGCTCGGTCGACACCTCCGAGTTCCTGGTCTCGTTCGCGGCCAGCCTCGGCTTCGTCCTCAACCTCGGCCTGCTCGGCATCGAGTGGGGCATCGTGCTCGCCCTGCTGGCGGGCGGGCTGGTCGCGGCGCCGATCGCCGCCTGGCTGGTGTCGCGGATCCCCGCGCAGGTCATGGGCGTCGCCGTCGGCGGGATCATCATCATGACCAACCTCAAGACGCTGTTCGACGCGAGCCAGCTCACGTCCGAGCAGGTCACCGTCGGGTTCACCCTCTTCGCCGCCGTCTGGGTGGCGATGACGGCCTGGACCGCCTGGCGGCACGAGAAGAGGCGCCGCGCCGAGCTGGCCGCGCGCGAAGCAGCAGAAACGGAGTGGTCGATTTGAGCGCCGCCGACACCCTCGTCCTGGCCTGGCACGGCAGCCGCAACCCCGCGGGGCGCGAACTCATCGAGCGCATCGCCCGACGCGTTTCCGGGCGCCTGCCCGGCAGAGCCGTGCACGTCGCCTGGGTCGACATCGAGCCTGTCCAGCTGGCGGAGACCCTCGCCGAGGTCGGCGACTGCGTGCTCGTCCCCTGCTTCCTCGCCGCGGGCTACCACGCCACGCACGACGTGCCGGAGGCCGTCGCCTCCGTGCCGCACGAGGTGCTGGTCGCCCCGCACCTGAACGGCGCGCTCGACGGCGTGCTGCTCGACCGGGTCCGCGAGGCCGGCGGCCCCGGCGACGCCGTCGTCCTAGCCGCGGCGGGCTCCAAGAGCCCGGTCGCCACCGCCGAGGTCGACGCGACAGCCGCGCGGCTCTCCCGCGCCCTCGGGGTCCCGGTCACCGTCGGCAACATCTACCAGTCCGAGCCGTCGGTCTCCGACGCCGTCGCTGCGGCGTCGGGCGACGTGCTGGTCCTCCCCTACGCGCTGGCCCCGGGCCTCTGGGGCGAACGCATCGCGGGCCTGGGCGCCCGGGTCGCGGCCCCGCTCGGCGACCACGAGGGCGTCACCGCCGCGATCGTCGAGCGCTACGTCGGCGCCGTCGGGCGCACCGAGGCTCCCCGGGCCGCGGCGTAGCCAGGCCGGCTGCAAGGATTTGCCAACATCGGGCTCCAACTGGCACGCGCGTGCCAGTTGGGCCGCGATCCTGGCAATTCCTTTCAGCGGTAGTTGACGAACTGGACGGCGAAGTCGTAGTCCTGCTCCTTGATCAGCGCCTGGACGCGCTGGAGGTCGTCGCGGCTCTTGGAGGAGATGCGCAGCTCGTCGCCCTGGATCTGCGCCTTGACGCCCTTGGGGCCCTCGTCGCGGATCAGCTTCGTGACCTTCTTCGCGTTCTCCTGCGTGATGCCCTCCTTGGTGGCCGCGGTGATCTTCCACAGCTTCCCGGACGAGCGTGGGTCGCCGGCGTCGAGCGACTTCAGGCTCACGCCGCGACGCAGCAGCTTCGACTGGAACACGTCGAGGACCGCCTTCACGCGCTCCTCGGAGACGGCCTGCATCTCGATCGACTCGCCGGACCACGCGATCCTCGCGTCGGTGTTCTTGAAGTCGAAGCGCTGCGAGACCTCCTTGGCCGCCTGGTTCAGGGCGTTGTCCACCTCCTGGCGGTCCACCTTGCTGACGACGTCGAACGAGCTGTCTGCTGCCATGTCGGGCTCCTTGATTGCGGTCTGATGACGAATGTTTCGGCCATTCTGCCAGGCGGCGAGGCGAAGGGGCGCGGCCTCGCCGGCTGATAGGCTCGCCCGAAATCCCGACACCGAACGAGGTGAGCCATGCCCGAGATGACATTGCGAGCGCTGCGCGCCGACGACGCCGCCGACGTCCTGGCCGCCTTCGACTCCGACCCCAGCATGGCGCGCCAGGGCACCGTCACCACGGTCGCCGAGGCCGACGCCTACATCTACGGGCTCCTCGATCCCTCCGGGAACAACCACCCGTTCGCCATCTGCGACGGCGACCGCCTCGTCGGCCTGGTGGCCGTCACCGTCGACAGGGCCAACCGCGTCGGCTGGTTCTGGTACTGGATGAACAAGTCGCACCGCGGGCGCGGGTGGGCCTCGACGTCGGCCATCGCGGTGTCGAACTGGGCGCTGCGCTCGGGCGGCTGCGAGCGCCTGGAGCTGGGACACCGCGCCGACAATCCGCTGTCGGGCAACGTGGCCGCCGCGGCAGGCTTCCGGCACGAGGGTCGACAGCGGGGCAAGTTCCTGATCGACGGCCACCGGGTGGACGTTCTCACCTACGGCCGCCTCTCCACCGATCCCTGGCCCACCGCGACCGTGGAGATCGCGCGATGATCCGGATCGGCACCCACAACGTCAACGGCATCCGCGCGGCGCTGCGCCGCGGCTTCCGCGGCTACTGGGACGAGACGACCGCCGACGTCGTCGCCCTGCAGGAGGTGCGGTGCCGGGTCGACGACCTGCCGCTCGAGGCGTTCGACGGGTTCCACGTCACGCTCGACGCCGGGCAGCTGGCGGGACGCAACGGCGTCGCGATCCTCACCCGGCGCGCGCCCGAACGAGTGCGCTCGCTCGCCGAGGTGGTCACCGAGATCTCCCCCGGCGGGCGCCCGACGGACCTGTCCGCGGAGCGCATCGTGAACCGCGACCTGGCCGCCTTCTCCCACGAGGGACGCTATGTCGAGGTCGACCTCGCCGACGCCCCGGTGCGCGTCGCCTCGCTGTACCTCCCCAAGGGCGCGGCGTGGCCCTACGAGGAGGGAACGGAGGAGAAGTACCTGCGCAAGATGCGCTTCATGCGCGGCCTCGCCCGCGCCCTGACGGCGTCGAAGCGGGAGGCCGCCGCCGAGGGCCGCGAGTTCCTCGTCATGGGCGACTTCAACATCGCCCACACGAAGCAGGACCTGCGCAACTGGCGGTCGAACCAGAAGTCGGAGGGCTTCCTGCCCGAGGAGCGCGAGTGGTTCGGCACGCTGCTCGGCCCGCGCCGCCTGATCGACGTCGTGCGCCGCCTCCACCCCGACGTCGAGGGCCCCTACAGCTGGTGGAGCTGGCGCGGCCAGGCCTTCGACAACGACTCCGGCTGGCGGATCGACTACCACCTCGCCTCCCCGGGCCTGGCGAAGGCCGCAACCAACGCGTTCGTCGGCCGCGAGGCGACATACGAGGCCCGGGTCAGCGACCACTCCCCCGTCGTCGCGCCTGGCTCAAGGAGCGTTGGCGCAGGACCAACAGGGTGTAGCCAGCGATCATCGCTGCGTCGAGGACGACGGCGAGCCAGGACACCTCCGTCGCGCTGAGGTCGGCGAGGCCGACGGCGCCGAGGACGAAGATCGACGCGTTGTTGACGACGTGCAGGGCGATGGCGGCCTCCAGCCCGCCCGTGCGCCACGTGAGAATGCCGGTCGCGACGGCGAAGACGGCGATCGACACCTGACCGGGCAGGTTGTAGTCGTGCCCGAGCACGAACAGCGGCACGGGCAGGAGGATGCCCCACCACGCGCTGCGCAGCCACGCGCCAAGGACCTGCTGGGGCAGCGCCCGGAACGCGTACTCCTCGGCGGCGGCCTGGAACGGGACGAGGAGCAGGGCGGTGGCCAGGAGGCCTGCCGACGACGCGCCCCACGACGGCGTCGGCGCGGCCCCCGTGGCGGCGTCGACCAGCAGCAGCACCCCGCTGAAGGCGGCGAGGACACCCGCGGCGAGGACGCCGTAGCGGCCGAGCAGGCGGACCCGGAGCCGCCCCGCGACGGATGAGAGGGCGCCGAGACGCCGGCCCTCCGCGAGCCTGACGCCGATCGCTATCGCCGGGATCATCAGGGCGATGGCGACCGCCGAGAAGACGGCGGCCACCGGGTCGGCGAGGTCGATCGTGTCGAGCGGGCCGGCCAGGATGCGCTCCGTCCACTCCGGGAGGGCGAGCACGAGGGCCACCGTGCCGATGGTGAAGAACGAGGCGTAGGCGGCCGCGCTGAGGAGCACCGTGAGGATCGGGCGCCACCACCTCGGGCGCGGCCCGGCCAGGGCCTGTCGGCGATACGGCACCGGCGCGACGGGACCCGACGCGGAACGGCTCGCGAGTTCGCGCCCGGACTGCGGCGGGAGGGCCGAACCGGGGCGCGTCGGAGGGGGCGGGGGCTGATGAGTCGTTGCTGTCATGGCTCCATCCTCTGGAGCCGGCATCCGGGTCGCCATCGGGCGTCGGCATGCCGCCGACGGCCGAAGGGATGGTCCGGTTTCATCCCTTTGACCGACACCGCCGGCTGACGAAGGTGCCCTAGTGTGGCGGCATGTCCCGCCTCCCCATGCCCCGGTCGCAGCGCTGGCTCATGGTGGCGTTCGCCGTCCTGATGCCGGTGATGCTGTTCGTGACGTGGGGCCTGCAGCTCGACGAGAACCTGCCGGAGCCGTGGAACAGCGTGCTGATGCTGCTCAACCCGGCCCTGGGGATCGTCGCGCTCGTCCTGCTCCCCCGCGTGTTGTACCGCGACAGCGGCGCGCCCGACTGGGCCGTAGACCCGGTGCGCGAACGCCGCGCGCTGGGGTACGGCGTCGTGGTCGTGCTGCTCTCGAGGGTCTCGGGGTCGGCCCTCCTGCCCGGGGTCGCCGCTGTCGTGTCGTTGGCCACCCGACGCCGCGCCGCGTGGGTGGCCGCCGCCGCGGGGTCGTTCCTCGGCGCGGTCCTGGTGAGCGCGTTCACGTCTCCCACCAGCCTCGTGGGCCGGTGGGAGGTGGTGGTCATGGCGCCGTGGATCGTCGCGGTGCCCATCGTGTTCGGGCTCTACCGCGGCGGCCGTCGCGAGCTGCTGCGCTCGCTGCGCGGCGAGGCCGATGCCGCCCGCCGTCGCCAGGAGGCGCTCGAGGAGCGGGCCCGGCAGGAGGAGCGCACGGAGATCGCGCGAGAGATGCACGACACGGTCTCGCACCGGCTGGCCCTCGTCGCGCTGCACGCGGGTGCGCTCGAGTACCGCGACGACCTCACCGCCGAGCAGGTCCGCGAGGCCGCTGCCGTGATCCGGCGGGGTGCGCAGGACGCGGCCGACGAGCTGTCGGCGACGCTGCACGTGTTGCGGACCGAGCCCGCGGACGCCCGTCCCGCCGCCACGCTGGCCGACCTGGACGCTCTCGTCGAGGAGGTCCGTGCCACGGGAACCCCTGTCGCCTTCACGCTCCGGGGCGCCACCGACGAGGCGCCGCCGCCCGCCGTCGCGGCGCACCTCTACCGCGTCCTTCGCGAGGCGCTGACCAACGCGACGAAGCACGCGCCCGGGCTCGAGGTCACCGTGGAGGTCGACGTGATCGACGGTGAGGGCGCCCGGCTGCGGGTCTCGAACCCGCTGGTGCCGTCGCCCGTCGCCGCGCCGGGTTCGCGCCTCGGCCTCGTCGGGCTGCGCGAACGCATGGCGCTGGCGGGCGGCCGCTTGGAGGCCGGACCGAGCGGCGACCGGTTCGAACTGGAGGCGTGGGTGCCGTGGCGAGGCTGACCGTGCTCATCGTCGACGACGAGCCGCTGATCCGCGCCGGGCTGCGGCTGGTGCTGGACGGCGCGCAGGGCATCGTGATCGTCGGCGAGGCGGGCGACGGCGTCGAGGGCGAGGAACTCGCCGCGCGGCTGCGCCCGGACGTCGTGCTGATGGACGTGCGGATGCCGCGCCGCGACGGCGTGGCGGCGACCGCGCGGATCCGCGCCCTGCCCAGCCCACCATCGGTGGTCGTGCTGACGGCGTTCGCGACGGACGCCTACGTGTTGGGCGCGCTGCGCGCGGGCGCCGCCGGGTTCCTGCTGAAGCACACCCCTCCGCCCCAACTCGTCGACGCGGTGCGACAGGCGGCCGCGGGCACGATGACGCTCTCCCCCGAGGCCATCACCCCGTTGCTCGACGCGGCGAGCGCCCCTCAGGTGGAGGGTGTCGAGCGGGTCGCGTCGCTCTCGGACCGCGAGGCCGAGGTCGCGGACCTCGTCGCCGAGGGCCTGACCAACGCCGACATCGCCGCGCGCCTCTACCTGTCCCTCCCGACGGTGAAGACGCACCTGGCCCGGATCTTCGAGAAGCTCGCCGTCACCAACCGGGTCCAGCTCGCCCTGCTGGTCCACGCCGCCCGCCGCGCCTGATCAGCGACCAAACGCCCACATGAGCAGCGACCAAACGCTCACGCAAAGCGCTGGCTAGTGTCGACCTGACTTTTAGGGGCCAACTGACTAGGCGTGCTTCGGTGCGTCAGGCACCGCGGGGCCGCGCTCCGCGGGAATGGAATCGGGCTTCTCCATGGGCTGGCTGAGCTCGTGCGTGTGGACGATCCAGTAGCTGACCCCGAACAGCACGAAGACCATCAGCCACATGCCGTTGCGGAGGCCGAAGTTCATGGCGTTGAAGCCGAGCAGGAAGACGGTGACGACGATGGCGGCGCGGAGTGCGCGGGTCGACGGCTTGGTCATCGGCAGCAGCACCGCACCCCAGAGCAGGTACCAGCTGTGGATGGCGGGGGCGCAGAGCGCGAACCAGATGAAGGAGTAGCTGACGAAGTGCAGCGGGCGCCTGCCCAGGTGCTTGACGGCGAACCAGGCGATGCCGAGGACCGCGAACACCGAGCCGATGCCCTTGAACAGCGCGACGACGGCGCGGCCGTCGGGGTCGCCGGTGATCAGGTTCACGGGGAACTGGACCACGTGGCCGACGACGGTGAACGGCGAGACGGTGTCGACCATGCCGGGCACGTTGATGGCGTTGATCCAGCCGAAGCCGAGGCCGGACGCCACCGAGATCCCCGCGAAGACGGCGACGGCCAGCCCCAACGACGCCAACGCCTTGGCCGCGGCGATCGCCGTCGGCCTCGGCTTCCACGAGGTCCAGGGCGTGACGAGGAACGGCAGCGCGACCGCGACGAGGAACGCGGGCTGCTTGACCGCCGCCGCGACGCCGACGACGAGCGCGCCCCCCCACCACGCGCGGTAGCGCATGGTGATCAGGATGCCGAGCAGCATCAGGCCGGTCATCTGGGAGTCGTTGTGCGCGCCGCCGATGAAGTCGATGACGAGGATGGGGTTGAGGACGGCGAACCAGCTCGCGGCCGCGGGGTCGACGCCGACCCGGCGCGCGATCCGCGGCACGCACAGCCCGATCAGCACCACGCCGAACAGTGCGGGTGCTCGCATCAGCATGGCCGAGAGGAACGGGTCGAAGTTGACGAGGCCGTCGAGCACGTGGCTCTGCCAGAGCGCGAGCGGGCCGTAGGGCGCGGTGGTCTCGCGCCACACCCAGGCCACCTGGTCCGCGAAGTAGCCGGGCAGCGTCCCCGGGCCGACCTGATACGGGCTGAGGTGGTTCTCCATCAACCACCCGTGCGCGGCGTAGGAGTAGGCGTCGTGGGAGAAGATCGGCGGGCCGAAAAGCAGCGGCGCGGAGATGATCCCCAGCACGGGCCAGGTCCGCAGCTCCTGCCTCCCCCGCGCCCGCCGCGCCGCCGGGCGCAGGCGGAACCAGGCCTCCAGGAGCGCGAGCAGGCCGACCAGCGTGGCGCCCGTCCCCACCCACTTCGTCGTCGGCCCGTCGATGCCCAACCCGCGCAGCACGTCCCACATCGGCGAGGCCTGCGGCAGGTACGCGGGGCTCAGCGACCCGATCAGGATGAGCAGGCTGCCAAAGAACCCCAGCCAGACGGCGCGCGACGACGCGGCCCCGCGCAGGTCGGCGAGGGCCCGGGACGCCCGGCTACGCACCGCCGCTGCCCGAGGGCGCGAGCCGGTCCCTGCCGTGCAGGAGGTCGGCGAGCCGATCCGCCGACGGCACGTGCGCGCCGCCCCAGGCCAGGGCGTCGGTGGGGCACTGCTCGATGCAGATGCCGCAGTACATGCAGAGCGCCCAGTCGACGGCGAACGTGTCCAGCACGTTCTCGGTGCGCGGCCGCGCGCCCGGCGCGGGGACGCGCTTCTCCTGGTGCGACGTCAGGGTGATGCACCACGTGGGGCACTCGCGGGCGCAGATCATGCAGGAGGTGCAGCGCTCCTCGCGCAGCTCGATGCGGCCGTGGATCATCGCGGTCGCCTCACCCTCACGCCGGTGGCGGACAGGGCGACGTCGGCGGGCGTCGCGTCCGGGTCGGCGAGGACGGCGGCGTCCGGCACCCCCGGCGGCACGAGCTTCCGCCCGCCCGGGGCCGACTGGCCGGGCTCCAGCGCTCCCGGCCACGGCGTCGTCAGGCGTTCCTCGAGCAGGACGTCCTTGCGCAGCGGCGCGCCGCCGGCGTGGTGGATCAGCGGGCGGTTGTCTCCGCCGTCGAAGGAGACGCCGAACAGGTCGTGGACCTGGCGCTGCAGCCAGGCGGCGCCGGGAAGGAGGTCGGCGATGTCGGCGAGCCGGGCGTCCTCACGGGCGGTGAACGTCTCGAGGGTGAGGTCGTCGCCGGTGTCGGGGTTCAGCAGGCGCAGCAGCACGCGGATGTGGTCGCTCCTCCCCACCTCGTCGACGGCGGTGAGATTCGCCAGGAACGTGTGCCCCGCGGCGAGCGCCTCCGCGACGGCGGCTCGCCATCGATCGGGCTCGACGCGCGTCACGCCGACACCGCCCCGGCGCGGAGGGCGGAGAGGAGGTCGTCCAGGGCCGACGGCGGGGGCGGGCACCCGGCGATGAAGTGGTCGACGGCGACCAGCGACTCCGCGCCGTTGACCACCGCGTAGGAGTCCCAGTACGGCCCGCCGACGCACGCGCAGGCGCCGAACGCGATGACGGTGGCGGGCCTGCCGAGCTGGTCGAGGGCGTGCCGGACCGCGGGCAGCGCGGGCGCCGTGAGCGTGCCGGAGAGGGTCACGACGACGCGCGCGTCTTCGGGGATGCCCGCCGGGTCGACCACTCCTCGCCCCTGTGCCGCGGCCTCGGTCTCCAACGCGCAACATGCCAACGGCACGTCGACGACGAAGACCGACCCGTCGTCGAACCAGTCCCGCGCGCTGAGCATGCGCGCCAGTCTACGGGGCCCGCCTGGGCCAGTGGGCCACAGCCGGTGCCCGATCGATCAGCGCTTCGCTAGGTTTTGGGCGGGAGGTCGTAGAATCCCTGGCGCGATGACGAAACTGCCCTCCTGGCTCGAGAGCCTGACCGATGCCGAACTCA
>DAONOU010000061.1:0-4220 GCA_035409265.1 Arachnia sp.
TGGCCTGCGGGTTCTGCCCCACGCCGCCGAAGACGACGGTGGAGGTGAGGCGCGCGGGGCCCTGGAGGGGGACGAGGGACTCGTGGATCTGGGAGGCCAGCTCGCGGGTAGGGGCGAGCACGAGAGCGCGCGGCCGCTTCGGCTGGCGGCGCGAGGCGCTCTGGCCCAGTCGTGTGACGAGCGGCAGGAGGAAGGCGTAGGTCTTGCCCGAGCCGGTGCGCCCGCGGCCGAGGACGTCGCGTCCGGCCATGGAGTCGGGCAGCGTCGCGGCCTGGATGGGGGTGGGGGTGGTGATGCCCCGCTGCTCAAGCGCGGCGACGAGGGTCGCGGGCACGCCGAGGCGGGCGAAATCGTTGGTCAAAAGTGATCCTGTCTAAGGAGACGAACTCACTCATCTTACTCCGACGCGCCCGGATTTCCGATTCGCCGGGCTGAGACGGCCCCGTGAAAGGATGGCGGTCGTGCTCACCGCCCGCTACGCGGCGCTCCAGTCGTCGTACTGGAGCGCCTTCTGCCTCGTCATCAACTTCGTCAGCGTCTTCCTGCTGGCGCATGGGCTGACCAACGCGCAGATCGGCGTGCTCATGGCCGTCGCGAGCGCGGTGGCGACGGTGGTCCAGCCGATCGTCGCGGGCCTCGTCGACCGGTCGAGGCTCCCGCTGCGGCTGTGGCTCGTGATGGGCGGCATCGCCGTCGCGGCCCTCGCCGCCGCGCTCCTGCCGCAGGGCGGGGGGATGCTCGTCGCCATCGCCTACGGCCTGCTCGTCGCGCTGATCCAGGTGGTGCAGCCGATCGTGAACTCGGTCGGCATGGCGGCGATCTCGCAGGGATTCCGCGTGAACTTCGGCGTCGCGCGCGCCTGCGGCTCGGTGTCGTACGCGCTCCTCTCCCTGGGCGCCGGGGCGCTCGTCGCCGCGACGTCGGCGAAGTCGCTCCTCCTCCTGCTCGTCGTCGCCGCGGCTGCGTTCGTCGTGGCGTCCGCGACCTTCGTGCTGCGCCACCCTGGTACGACCGCGCCGGAAGGCCGCCCGCCGGGTTCGCCGCACGGCTCGGAACGCGCCGACGTCGAGCCGACCGCCGACGCCGCGTCGCGCCCCGAGGGAGTCGCCGTCGCGCGACGCCCGGAGCCCGCGGCCCTCGACCGCCGCGCGTGGCTGCTCTTCGCCCTCCTGCTCGTCGGCGTCACGCTGGGGATGACCAGCCACAACCTGATCAACACCTTCCTGTTCCAGATCGTCGGCTCCCACGGCGGCGACGCCGCGGTCCTCGGGCTGGCGGCGATGATCGCGGCCATGGTCGAGCTGCCCACCATGGTGTTCTTCGAGCGCCTGCTCTCCCGCTGGACGCCCGGCACGCTGCTGGTCGTCGGCGGCGTGACCTTCTCCGCGGGCAGCGTCTTCGGGGCCCTGATCGGCGGCGTGGTGCTCGACGCCGCGGGCGTCCCGACGCTGCTCCTCGTGGGCACCGTCGTCGCGGCCGCGGGCGCCGTCCTCGTCTGGGTTGGCGCCGACCGTAGGTAACGGCTCCTTGTCCATGGACTCGGGCCAGGTCCATAGACGAAGTCGGCAGCCTTCGACACGATCCGGGCGCTTCGCGCCGAGGGATCGGACCAAGCAGCGACCCGCTTTCGAAAGCTCCGAAGTGCGTGTTATCGTAAGTCCAACGAAAGCTCTTCGGTGGGATAACGAAGGCAGGTGACCCGGACCATGACGGTCGAACGCACTGAGCGAGAGAGCGAGATCATGGCGCGCCTCAGCGACGACGGCGCGCTGACCGTTGCCGCGCTCGCCACCGACTTCGGGGTGTCGGAGGTCACTATCCGCGGCGACCTCCGCGCGCTCGAACAGCAGGGAATGCTGGTGCGCACGCGCGGCGGGGCGCGGCCGGCGACGCTCAAGACCATCCTCCAGCGCGAGAAGCTGAACGTGGAGTCGAAGGCGCGTATCGCTCAGGCCGCGGCGGCCATGGTGCGCGACGACGACAACGTCATGGTCGAGGCGGGCACCACCACCGCGATGATCGTGAAGTACCTCTCCGGACGGGGCGGCGTCCAGCTCGTGACCAACAGCGCCCTCGCGTTCGCCAACGCCCGCGCGCTGCCGATGCTGACCGTCATCCTCACCGGCGGGGTCTTCCGGCGCGAGTCAGAGTCGTTCGTCGGCCCGACGGCGGAGCGCGCGATCGCGTCGTTCAACACCCGCATCGCCTTCCTCGGCACCGACGGGTTCTCGCCCGAGCGCGGCCTCACCACCCGCTTCGTCGAGGGTGGGCAGGTCGCCTCGCTGATGCGCGACCGCGCGGAGGAGACCTGGCTCGTCGTCGACTCGTCGAAGTACGGCCAGGCCGGTTTCGTCAGTTTTCTGCCGCTGAGCGGGGTCACCGGGGTCATCACCGACTCCGGGCTCCCGCCTGAGGCAGCCGAAGCAATCCAAGAGCACACGCAGTTGTGCCTCGTCTAGAGAAACAGGAAAAGGGAGTATGGCAACAGTCGTAGTCATGCCGCAGCTCGGCAACTCGGTCGAGTCGTGCCTGATCGTCTCGTGGCAGGTGGGCGTGGGCGACGAGATCGCCGAGAACGCCATCGTCTGCGAGGTCGAGACGGACAAGGCGTCCATGGAGGTCCCGGCCAGCGCCGGCGGCACCGTGCTCGCGCTGCTCTGGGACGAGGGCGACGACGTCCCCGTCAAGGAGCCGCTGCTGGTGGTCGGCGCCGCGGGCGAGGACCCGAAGGCCGCGCTCGACGCCGCCGGTTGGAAGGGCAAGGACGGCGAGTCCGCCGACGCGACCGCCCCCGCCCCGGCCGATGTGTCCTCGGAGCAGGCGGCGCCCGCCGCCGCGACCGCCGAAAGGACCGCGGCCACCGGCGCCTCCAGCCCGCGCGCTCGCGGGCTCGCCACCGCCAACTCCCTCGACATCGCAGAGGTCGCGGAGGGCTCCGGCCCCGGCGGCCGGGTGATCGAGCGCGACGTCCAGGCCGCGCTCGCCGACGCCACCCGCGGCGCGGCCCGGGCAGGCGCCCACGGATCGGGTGCGCAGGGCACCGGCCTCGGCGGCCGCGTGACGACGGCGGACCTTGCCGGTGGACAGTCCAGTGGTTTCGACACGACCGGCGGCTCCGCCGCGGGGTCGGCTCAACCAGCGGGAGGTGCGTCGGCTCAAGGGCTGGCGAGGGAGTACCCGGGCGCGAGCACCGCCGCGCCGCTCAAGGGCATCCGCAAGACCATCGCGGACCGCATGATGTACTCGCTGGCCAGCTCGGCGCAGCTGACCTACACCACGACGGCGAACGCCGCGGGCCTGCTCGCCCTGCGCAAGCGGTTGAAGGGTGCGCCGGAGGAGCTGGGCCTGAACGCCATCACGATCGGCGACCTCGTCGGATACGCCGCCGTCAAGGCCGCGGCCACGCACACGAACCACAACGCGCACCTCGCCGACGGCGTGCTCACCACCTTCGAGCAGGTCCACATGGGCTTCGCCTGCGACACCCCCCGTGGCCTCCTCGTCCCGACGGTGCGCCACGCCTCCGAGATGGGGCTGCGCGAGTTCTCCGCGGCGTCGAAGGAGCTGGCGCAGCAGGCCATCGCCGGCAACATCAACCCGGACCTGCTGTCCGGCGCGACGTTCACCGTCTCCAACCTCGGCGGCCTCGGCATCGAGTCGTTCACCCCGCTGCTGAACGTGCCGCAGGTGGCCATCCTCGGCGTCGACGCCATCTTCCCGCGGGCCAAGGTCAACGCCGACGGCTCGTTCGGCGTCGAGCAGCGGATCGGCTTCTCGCTGACCGCCGACCACCGCGTGATCGACGGCGCGGACGCGGCGCGCTACCTGCAGGATCTCGTGATCTTCGTCGAGAACATCGACGTGACGGTGCTGGGGTGAGCGCGGTGGCAGACTTCGACGTCATCGTCCTGGGTGGCGGCCCCGGCGGCTACATCGCCGCCGAGCGGCTCGGCCACGCGGGAAAGAAGGTCCTCCTCGTCGAGGCCGACGCGCTGGGCGGCACCTGCCTGAACGTCGGGTGCATCCCGACGAAGGCGCTGCTGAACGCGGCGAAGACCTACGAGCACGCGCTCCACGGCGCCCGGTTCGGCGTCAACGCGAGCGCGGAGGTCGACTGGGCCGCCATGCAGAAGTGGAAGGACCAGACGGTCGCCACGCTCGTCGGCGGCGTCGGCGCGGCCGAGAAGAAGGCGGGGGTCACCGTCGTCACCGGCTACGGC
>DAONOU010000061.1:4320-11473 GCA_035409265.1 Arachnia sp.
CCCGAGGTGCCGAAGCGGCTCGCCGTCATCGGCGGCGGCGTGATCGGCCTGGAGTTCGCCAGCCTGTTCGCCATGCTGGGCGCGCAAGTCACCGTCGTCGAGATGCTGCCCGAGGTCGCGCCGTTCATGGACGCCGAGCTCGCCGCGCAGCTCAGGAAGGGCCTCGACGGCGTCGCGGTGCACCTGGAATGCCGCGTGACCCGGATCGACGGCGGCACGGTCCACTACGAGACCAAGGACGGTGCTGAGGCGGCTGTCGAGGCCGACGCCGTGCTGATGGCCGTCGGGCGCCGCCCCGCCGTGCAGGACTGGCAGGCCACCGGGCTCGAGTACTCCGGCAAGGGCGTCGTCGTCGACGACCGCATGCGCACGAACCTGCCGAACGTGTGGGCCGTCGGCGACGTCACGGGCAGGTCCCTGCTGGCGCACGCCGCCTACCGCATGGGCGAGATCGCCGTCGCGAACATCCTCGACCCCGAGGCGCACCGCCGCGGCGAGGTGATGCGCTGGAACGCCATCCCGTGGGCCATCTACACGAACCCGGAGGCCGCGGGGATCGGCTACACCGAGGCGGCGGCCACGGCCGCGGGCCTCAACGCCACCTCGGTCACCGTCCCCGGCTACCTGTCCGGCCGCTTCGTCGCCGAGCAGGGCCTCAAGGCGCCCGGCTCCGCGAAGCTCGTCTACGACGCCGACACCCTGCGCGTGCTCGGCATCCACGTCCTCGGCGCGTACGCGTCCGAGATGATCTGGGGCGCCTCCGTCGTCCTGGAGACCGAACTCAGCGTGCTCGACCTGCGCCAGGTCGTGTTCCCGCACCCCACCGTCAGCGAACTCATCCGAGAGGCAGCTTGGGCCGCGAAGGCCTGAGCCAGAAGGAGAACCACACCCATGCCACGCAACCTCATCGTCGACCCGAGCAACGTCCGTTCGCGGTCGGTCATCACGGCCCCCGAGGTCCCCGTCAACGCCTACGAGGCGAACTTCGAGGCAGAGCTCGCCGCCTACGGCAAGGACGGCCTGGTCGACATCCTGCACGACATGATCGCGGTCCGGCAGTTCGAGACGATGCTGAACTCGATCAAGACCACGGGCGCCTGGAACGGCGTCGAGTACAACCACCGCGGCCCCGCGCACCTGTCGATCGGGCAGGAGTCGGCCGTCGTCGGCCAGGCCTCGCAGCTCGACCCCTCGGACTTCCTCTTCGGCTCGCACCGCAGCCACGGCGAGATCCTCGCCAAGTGCTACTCGGCGGCCCGCAAGCTGGACCCGGCAGAGCTCGAGAACATCATGAAGACCTTCCTCGACGGCGAGACCCTCGGGTTCGCCGAGCAGGTCGGCCACGACTCGCTGCTCGACCTGGCCGAGAACTTCATCCTCTACGGCACCGTCGCGGAGACCTTCGCCCGCAAGGCCGGCTTCAACCGCGGCCTCGGCGGCTCGATGCACGCCTTCTTCGCCCCCTTCGGCTCGATGCCGAACAACGCCATCGTGGGCGGCTCCGCCGACATCGCCACCGGCTCCGCGCTGTTCAAGCTGATCAACCGCCAGGACGGCATCGTGATCGCCAACATCGGCGACGCGTCCATGGGCTGCGGTCCCGTGTGGGAGGCCATGATGATGGCCGCCATGGACCAGTACCGCAACCTGTGGAACGACGGCGTCAACGGAAACCCGCCCATCTGGTTCAACTTCTTCAACAACTTCTACGGCATGGGCGGCCAGACCTCCGGCGAGACCATGGGCTACGACATCCTCGCCCGCGTCGGCCTCGGCGTGAACCCCGAGGGCATGCACACGGAGCGCGTCGACGGCCTGAACCCGCTCGCCGTCGCCGACGCCGTGCGCCGCAAGCGCGAGATCCTCGCCGAGGGCCGCGGCCCGGTGCTGACCGACACCATCACCTACCGCTTCTCCGGCCACTCGCCGTCGGACGCGTCGTCGTACCGCACGCGCGACGAGGTCGAGCTGTGGGAGCAGCACGACGGCCTGAAGAACTACGCCGCGTACCTCGTCACCAACGGCGTCCTCAGCCAGGGCGAGGTCGACGACATCCAGGCGAGGTTCGACGAGCGTCTCACCAAGATCATCGCGATCGCCACGAAGGACGAGGAGTCCTCGCCGCGCGTCGGCATGGACTTCATCGAGTCGGTCACCTACTCCAACGGGAGCGTGGAGGCCCTCCTCGACGTCGAACCGGAGCTGAAGCAGCCGCTGGAGGAGAACGCGCGCGTCAAGTCGCTGAAGGCCAAGGCCCGCTACGGCTTCGACGCCAATGGCAAGGCCGTCTCCAAGGCCAAGGCCTACTCCTACCGCGACGCCATCTTCGAGGCCGTCGCACACCGCTTCGCGACCGACCCGACGCTGGCCGCGTGGGGCGAGGAGAACCGCGACTGGGGCGGCGCGTTCGCCGTCTACCGCGGCCTGACCGAGCTCCTGCCGTACCACCGCCTGTTCAACTCGCCCATCTCCGAGGCCGCCATCATCGGCGCCGGCGTCGGCTACGCGCTCTCGGGCGGCCGCGCCATCGTCGAGCTGATGTACTGCGACTTCCTCGGCCGCGCGGGCGACGAGATCTTCAACCAGGCAGCCAAGTGGCAGGCCATGTCGGCGGGCCTGCTGAAGATGCCGCTCGTCATGCGCATCTCGGTTGGCTCGAAGTACGGTGCGCAGCACTCGCAGGACTGGTCGGCGCTCGTCGGCCACATGCCCGGCCTCAAGGTCTACTACCCGGCCACCCCGTACGACGCGAAGGGCATGATGAACCTCGCGCTGCGCGGCACCGACCCGGTGGTCTACTTCGAGTCGCAGCTCCTCTACGACGTGTCCGAACAGTTCGAGACCGACGGCGTGCCGGAGGGCTACTACGAGGTCCCGGAGGGTGAGCCGGTCGTCCGCCGCGAGGGCACGGACCTGACCATCGCGGTCATCGGCCCCATGCTCTACCGCGCCGTCGAGGCCGCCGACCTGCTGCAGGAGAAGTACGGCATCTCCGCGGAGGTCATCGATCTCCGCTTCATCGCGCCGCTGAACCTCGACCCGGTCGTCGAGTCGGTCAAGAAGACCGGACGCCTGGTGCTGACCTCCGACGCCGTCGACCGCGGCTCGTTCCTGCACACGGTGGCGTCGCAGATCCAGACCCTGGCCTTCGACTACCTCGACGCCCCGGTCACCGTCGTCGGCTCGCGCAACGCCATCACGCCGGCGGCAGAGCTGGAGAAGATCTTCTTCCCGCAGCCCGAGTGGCTGCTGGACGCGATCCACGAGCGCGTGCTTCCCCTGCCCGGTCACGTGCCCAGCTCGAACCAGACCGACGCCGAGCTCGCCCGCCGCTCCCGCTTGGGCCTGTAGCTAGCCGCTACCGTGCACAGATCTCCGTATACGTCGATGAGTGCGTATGTAGCCCTTCCTTCACGTATACAGAGATTTATGCACGCCTCCTGAGGTGTGAACGAGAGAAGAGATGATGTATCAGCAGATCAACGACGAGGGGGCGACGCCCGCCGAGCGCCTGGGGGCGCTGCGGGAGTACCTGGCCACCGGCCCGGCGTTCCCGGACTTCGTGCCGGAGTCCAACAACCACGTGCACACCATCTACAGCTTCAGCCCGTACGCCCCGGCGGGCGCCGCGCTGCGCGCCCGCGAGGCGGGGCTGATGGTGGTGGGCTCCGTCGACCACGACTCCGCCGCGGGCGCCGCCGAGATGGCCGAGGCCGCGCGGCTGCTCGGCATGGGCGCGGTCACCGGGTTCGAGTGCCGCGTCTACCTCTACAGCGAGGAGGAGATCGCCGACGGCAAGGCTCCGCTGAACAGCCGCAAGCTCAACAACCCCGACACGGCGGGCATCGCCTACATGACGGTGCAGGGGATACCCGCGAGCCGTCGCGACGAGGTGGCCGCTTTCCTCGCGCCCATCCGCGAGGCCCGGCTGCGCCGCACGGCCGCCATGGTCGACGGCGCGAACGAGATTCTCGGCCGCCTCGGCGCGCCGCTGATCGACCTCGACGCCGACCTGGTCGCCCGCTCGCAGTTCCGCAACGGCGGCGAGGTCACCGAGCGGCACCTGCTCGCGGCCATGGCCGCGAAGTTGGTCACACGTTTCGGGCGCGGCCAGGCGCTCGTCGACGGGCTGACGGGTCTGGGGCTGAGCCTCTCCGGAAAGGTCGCCGCGCAGCTGGCCGACGAGGACAACCCGCACCTCGAGTTCGACCTGCTGGGCGTCCTCAAGGCCGAGTTCCTCGACCAGATCTATCTCGTCCCGGACCGCGAGGAGTGCCCGACGATGGCGGAGGTCGTGGCCATCGCCACGTCGGTCGGCGCCATCCCGTGCTACGCCTACCTGGGCGATGTCACGGCGTCGCCGACGGGGGACAAGAAGGCGGAGAAGTTCGAGGACGACTTCCTGGAGGAGCTTTTCTCGGAGCTGAAGCGCCTGGGGATGCCGGCCATCACCTACATGCCGCCGCGCAACACGGCCGCGCAGATGGCGCGGATCGCGGAGCTGGCCGCCGAGCACGGCCTGCTGGAGGTGTCCGGCGTCGACATCAACACGCCACGGCAGGTGCTCAACTGTCCGGAGCTGCAGCGTCCCGAGCTCGGGCACCTGAACGACGCCACCTGGGCGATGGTCGCGCACGAGCTGCTCGCCGAGGTCGACCCGGACCTGGGCCTGTTCGCGCCCGGCTCCCCGCTGGCCGCGGCCCCGCTCACCGAGCGGATCGCCCGCTACGCGGCCGTCGGCCGGGCTATCGTCGCGGGTGAGACCACCGTCGAAGAAGCCGCGAAGGAGATCGCATGAGCATCGCGCAGATCGCGCCCCTAGTCAGGGGCGCCTACCTCGACCGCCTCGGCGTCCCCGTCGCCGTCACCCGGGTTGCCGGCGACGACGAGCCGGGCTACAAGCTGGACGTCGCCCCGGTCGAGGGCCTGAGGCCGGAGGGATCGGACTGGTCCATCGGCCTGGTGGAGGCCGCGAGCCTCGACGACCTGCCCGCAGCTCTCGCCGCGGTGCCGTTGGCCGAGCAGCTCGGAGTGACGGTCGGCGGCGAGAGCTACGCGTTCACCGTCGGCACCGTCGGCTCCCCGACGCCGCTCCCGCACGGCAAGGACGTCGCGGCCTCCGCGGCTGCGGCGCGCGCGGACGTCGTCCGAGGCAAGGTCGCCGTCGTGACCGGCGGGGCGCAGGGCTTCGGCGCCGAGATCGTCAAAGGTCTCGTCGCCTCCGGCGCCTTCGTCTACATCGCGGACCTGAACGGCGACGGCGCCGCCGCGCTCGCCGCCGAACTCGGCCCGACGACGTTCCCGATCACGGTCAACGTCGCCGACGAGGCGTCCGTGGCGGCGATGGCGGAGCAGATCGCGGCCCTCACCGGCGGCCTGGACCTCGTCGTCTCGAACGCGGGCATCGTCCGCGCCGGGGGCGTGCTGGAGCAGGACCTGTCCGCGTTCCAGCTGACCACCGACATCAACTACACGGCGTTCTTCCTGATCGTGAAGCACTTGGGCGGCCTGCTGGCCGCGCAGCGCCGCACGGCGCCCTCGTGGATGACCGACATCGTGCAGATCAACTCGAAGTCCGGCCTCGTCGGCTCGAACCGCAACGGCGCCTACGCGGGCTCCAAGTTCGGCGGGATCGGCCTGGTGCAGAGCTTCGCGCTGGAGATGGTGGACCACGGCGTCAAGGTCAACGCGATCTGCCCGGGCAACTTCTACGACGGCCCGCTGTGGTCCGACCCTGACCGCGGCCTGTTCGTGCAGTACCTGCGCTCCGGCAAGGTCCCCGGTGCCCAGACCGTCGACGACGTGCGCGAGTTCTACGAGTCGAAGGTGCCGCTGCGCCGCGGCACCTACGGCGCCGACGTGATGCGCGCGCTGTACTACCTGATCGAGCAGGAGTACGAGACCGGCCAGGCGGTCCCCGTGACCGGCGGCCAGGTGATGCTCAGCAGCTAGCCTTCACGCGCGCGCTGCCGCATCGGTGCCGGGTGTATTGCCGTTCCTGCGCCAACGGCTCGACCGCGAGTTGGCAGGCGGCGAGGATCACCGTCAGCAGGGTGGCCGCCGCGTCGTGGGTTGCGGCGACCACGAACAAGGGCGCGGCCAGGCAAGCCAGCGGCTGCATCGACAGATTCCCGTCGTGCCGCGAAAGGAACCGCGCGACCTCGTCCGAAGGTCTTCGGCCACGCGGCGCGGCAGCTGCAGCTCCTCACCCAGGCGCTGGATCTCGGCATGGATCCGCCGGAGCAGTCGGCGGCGCTGCGCCTCGTCGAGCACGCCGTCGACGGCGGGGAGCGCCTCGACCAGGCGGGCCGCTCTCTCCTGCCCGGAGGCGCGCAGCCGGGCGGCCGCTTCGGCTTTGTGCACGGGTGGATGCGCGATCAGGTCGGTGATCTCGAGTGGTTCCACTCGGCAATGTTCGCAGTCCTTCGGAAGATCGTTCAAGGCGACGCCCAACCGTTATCCCTCATTCTCTTCCGCGAGCCCTAGTGGGCGAATGCCGGGCCGGGGTGTCGTCGCGGCGAGTCGCGCAATCGAACAGGCGGGCGAGGTGACCGCGACGGCGTCGAAGTGGCGTTTCCCGGGAACCTGTCCATGGCGGCTGATCGCCGCGAAACGGCTGTGACAAGCGGAGGGAGGGGGTCGACGGCATCCGAAGGACCAATTTTGGAAAACCCCTTGAACTCTCCCGGAACCGGGCGTAGCCTACGTCTTACACCTGTTGGTCGACCTTAGGAGGTAACTTGGATAACAACGTAGTCACCAATCAAACCGCCATCGATGGGGTCGGCGAAACGATCGTTTTGAGGACATAGCTTCACCACGATACACGCCGGTCGCCGAATTTCCAGCGCGATTACGTCATGCGTGGAATTCAGGTTTATTGGCGTGGCTATTGGATGGTCGAAGGAATCTAGGAAGATCCAGTTCGACGACGAGTAGCCAGACCCCTATCGCTGCGCAGACGGGCCGCCCCGCGGGGCGGCCCGTCTCCATGCGGTCGGCGCGCGGGCCGCGAACGGACGCCGCGACACGACTACCGGATCGGGCGCCGCGTGCCCGGCGCGTGCGGGCCGCGAACACCGTCGGAGGGGCGGCCGAACACTTCACACACGCGGAAACCTGGGGTCCCCTCACGGGACGAAGTTGCCCATGG
>DAONOU010000062.1:0-11450 GCA_035409265.1 Arachnia sp.
TTGCCGACGCCAGGCGGACCCCAGAGGAAGACCGACATCGGCTGGCCGTCGGCCAACCGCCGCAGCGGGGACCCCGGGGCCAGCAGGTGCTGCTGGCCGACGATCTCGTCGAGCGTCCGCGGGCGCAGCCGCACGGCGAGCGGCGCCTGCGGGTTCGCGGCGTCGCTGAGCGACCCACCGCGCTGCGCGGGCTGCGGGTCGAGGTTGCCGAACAGGTCCATGCTCATCCTCGGCAATCTAGCCGCTGATCTCCGATTAGTCTCCCCGCGCAACGGAGAGTAGAGTTCTCGGGCGTCACACGGTGACCCCAGCCCCCTCCCCCGCCGGATCCGAGCGCGCAGCGCCGGGCCGCCCCGGGAGGCTGCCCGAGGGCCGCCGTCCACCCACTCCTCGTACGAAGGCTTTGATGTCGTCTGACCTTGGCAGCCGCTTCTCCAAGCGGCGCCGCATCGCAATCATCGTGACCCTCGGCCTGCTCACCGGCCTGGGCCCGTTCACGATCGACCTGTACCTTCCGGCGTTCCCCTCGCTGAAGGGCGACCTGGGCATCACCGACGCCCAGGTCCAGGTCACGCTGTCGGCGACAACACTGGGCTTCGCGATCGGGCAGTTGGTGATCGGCCCGTGGAGCGACCGGATCGGCCGACGCGTTCCGCTGATGGTCGCCAGCAGCCTGCACGTCGCGGCCTCCGTGCTGGTCGCCGTCGCCCCCAACGTCGAGTTCCTGACGGCGATGCGCGCCCTGCAGGGCATCGGCGCGGCCGGCGGCGCCGTCGTCGCCATGGCCATGGCGCGCGACCTGTTCGACGGCCGCGCCCTGGTGAAGACGCTGGCCCGGCTCTCGCTGATCTCCGGCCTCGCCCCCATCCTGGCACCCATCCTCGGGTCATGGATGGTGACCGTGATGAGCTGGCGCGGCATCTTCTGGGGCCTCGCCCTCTACGGCGCAGTCATCATCGCGCTCGTACTCCGGTTCACCGTCGAGACCCGGCCGCCCGCCGAACGCACCCGGGGCGGGATCGGGCCGCTGCTCGCGTCCTACCGCACGGTCGTCTCCGACCGCATCTTCCTCGGCGCGCTGTTGGTCGCCTCGTTCGGGTTCGCGGGCCTCTTCAGCTACGTGTCCACGTCGTCGGTCCTGCTGCAAGAGGTCTACGGCCTGTCCGCGCAGGGCTTCGGCGCCGTGTTCGCCACCTGCTCCGTCGGCATCTTCGTGGGCATCCAGACGGGCGCGCGGCTCGCCCTTCGCGTGGGGTCGCACTGGATGATCGCGTGCGGCAACGCGCTGATGATCCTCGCCGCGGCCGGCGTGCTGGCCGTCGGGATCCTCGACGGCCCGCTGCTCGCTCTGGTGCCCTGCATGTTCGCCTACACGCTGGGCTTCGGCTTCTGCGCACCGAACAACAACGTGCTCGCGCTGCAGCGCCACCGCACGGCCTCGGGCGTCGCGGCCTCGCTGATGGGCTCGTCGAGCATGCTGGCCGGCAGCCTCGTCGGCCCGATCATCGGGTCCTTCGAGATGACGGACGCCACCCCGATGGGCGCCGCGATGCTGATCTGCGCCGCGCTGGCGGGCGCCGCCCTCTGGCTGGTGCTACGCCCGCATCGGTTCGCCGCTCGCTAGTCCTTCTTCGGCTCCGGCTTCGCGTCGACGCCGGCTTCCTTGCGCTGCTGCGCGGTGATCGGCGCCGGGGCCTCGGTCAGCGGGTCGAACCCGCCGCCGCTCTTCGGGAAGGCGATGACGTCGCGGATCGAGTCGAAGCCGCCGAGCAGCATCACGAGCCGGTCGAGGCCGAAGGCGATGCCGCCGTGCGGCGGGGCGCCGAACGAGAACGCGTCGAGGAGGAAGCCGAACTTCTCCTGCGCCTCCTCCGCGCCGATGCCCATGACGTCGAACACGCGCTCCTGCACGTCGCGGCGGTGGATACGGATGGAGCCGCCGCCCACCTCGTTGCCGTTGCAGACGAAGTCGTAGCCGTAGCTGAGCGCCGACCCGGGGTCGGTGTCGAAGGTGGCCTCGGACTCCGGCTTCGGCGAGGTGAACGCGTGGTGCACCGCCGTCCACTTCCCGCCACCGACGGCGACGTCGCCGGCCTTCTCGGCGTCTGTGGTCGACTTGAACATCGGCGCGTCCACGATCCAGAGGAAGCTCCACGCGTCCTCGGGGATGAGGTTGCAGCGGCGGCCGATCTCCAGACGGGCCGCGCCCAGCAGCTCCTGCGAGGACTCGCGCGCTCCGGCGGCGAAGAAGATCGCATCGCCGGGGTTGGCGCCCATGGCCTCGGCGATCCCGGCGCGCTCGGCCTCCGAGATGTTCTTGGCGACGGGGCCGCCCAGCTCGCCGTCCTCGCCGACGGTGATGTAGGCCAGCCCGCGGGCGCCGCGCTGCTTCGCCCACTCCTGCCACGCGTCGAACTGGCGGCGCGGCAGCGAGGCCCCGCCGGGCATGACAACGCCGCCGACGTAGGCGGCCTGGAACACCCGGAACGGGGTGTCGGCGAAGAACGCGGTCAGCTCGCGGATCTTGAGGTCGAAGCGGAGGTCGGGCTTGTCGGAGCCGTAGTCGTCCATGGCGTCGTGCCAGGTCATCCGCGGCAGCGGCGTCTGCATCTCGACGCCGATCAGGCGCCAGCAGGCGGCCATGACCTCTTCGGCCAGCGCGATGACGTCGTCCTGGTCCACGAAGCTCATCTCGATGTCGAGCTGGGTGAACTCCGGCTGGCGGTCGGCGCGGAAGTCCTCGTCGCGGTAGCAGCGCGCGATCTGGTAGTAGCGCTCCATGCCCGCCACCATGAGCAGCTGCTTGAACAGCTGCGGGCTCTGCGGCAGCGCGTACCACTTGCCCGGGTGCAGGCGCGCGGGCACGATGAAGTCGCGGGCACCCTCGGGCGTCGAGCGGGTCAGCGTCGGGGTCTCGATGTCGTAGAAGTCGCGCTGGGCGAGCACCTCGCGGATGGTGTGGGTGACGCGCGAGCGCAGCACGAGCGCCTCGTGCTGGCGCGGGCGGCGCAGGTCAAGGTAGCGGTGGCGCAGGCGCGCGTCCTCGCCGACGTGCGTGCGCTCGTCGATCTGGAACGGCAGCGGCGCGGCCGGGTTGAGCACCTCCAGCTCGCGGATCGCGACCTCGACCTCGCCGGTGGGGATGTTCGGGTTCACGTTCTCGGGGGTGCGGGCGTCGACGACGCCGGTGACGGTGATGCAGAACTCGTTGCGCAGATCCTGGATGCCCGCCGACTCGAGGTACTCGTCGCGGACGACGATCTGGCAGATGCCCGAGGCGTCGCGCAGGTCGATGAAGGCGACGCCGCCATGATCTCGCCGCTTGGCCACCCATCCGGCGAGGACGACCTCCTGGCCAACGTTGGCTGAGCGGAGCGTTCCGGCGTCATGGGTGCGGATCACGGCATATTCCTTTCGTCGTCGGCTGCATAGACGGTGCAGCTCGCGACGGCCATGGTATCGGGGAGGCGCCGCGCCTGCCGAATCACCGCTCGCGCGCCGCCGATGCTGCTTTCAGGTATGTCCTAGAACTCCTTACACCACTTTATGGCAATAAGGTGGTGTACCGTGGCTTCGTGGACCAGGAACGCGGGCGGCGGCATCCCGGGTTCGCGGTCGCTTGGGAGGCCCATCCCTGGGACCGCGAGCCAGATCGCGGTGCGTCCCGCCGCGCGCAGCTCGCAGCGAGGGGCCCGTATCGGGCCGCGATACCCGCCGACATCGCCAACGCGACGGTAGAGATCGATGCGGGTCTCCAAGCCGAGGCCGAGGACGCCATTCGCGAGATCGCTCGGTTCGACGCCGAGGTCACGGCGGCTGCAGTGCGTCGGACCGCGCACCAAGGTGAGGGTTCGCCCACGGAACTGGCGCCGCTGGCGTCGGTCCTGCTACGCACCGAGTCGGCCTCGTCGTCGGAGATCGAGGGCGTTACTGCGGGCGCCCGCGCCTTGGCAATGGCGGCCGTCGAGGCGAAGGCGGGCCCCAATGCGGAGCTGGTGACGGCGAATGTCACCGCAATGCGGCGGGCGATGGACCTAGCCGACGACATCGATATCGGCACAATCCTGGCCGTCCACCACGCTCTGCTCGACCGCCACGAATACGCTGCGCCGGGCAGGCTGCGCGACCAACAGGTCTGGATCGGAAGGAACGCGCTCAGCCCGCATACGGCGTCGTTCGTGCCACCGCACCACACCCGCGTCCCGGAAGCCCTGAACGACCTGTTCGGCTTCGTGCATCGGGCCGACCTTCCCGTGTTGACGCAGGTCGCGATCGCGCACGCGCAGTTCGAGACAATCCACCCGTTCAACGACGGCAACGGCCGCGTGGGGCGGACGCTCGTGCACGCGATGCTGCGGCGTTCGGGGGTCACCCACGCGCTGACGATTCCGGTCTCGGCGGGTCTGCTGACCGACACCTCCGGCTACTTTCGGGCGCTGTCCGACTACCGCGAGGGGTACCTCGACCCGATCATCCATCAGTTCGTGGGTGCCTCGTTCCGGGCGATCGGCAACGGTCGAGCTCTGGTCGACGATCTGGAGCGGATCTACGGCGAGTGGGGCGAACGGCTGAGCGCGCGGCGGGGCTCCGCGGCGCGCCGGCTGCTCCCCCACCTGCTGAATCAGCCCGCAATCACCGTCAGCTCGGTAGAGACCGCGACTGGTGTCGCACTCTCAGCGGCCCAGCACGCCGTGGAGCAGTTGGAGAACGCTGACATTCTCGCCCGTACGGGCGGCAACCGACGCAACCGCGTGTGGATCGCGTCGGATGTCATCGACGCGCTCGACGCCTTCGCTGAGCGCGTAGGGCGCCGCGGCTAGGCCAATCGCGCGAATCCCGTATCGGCCTGCAGGACGTAGCTGAAAAGGGTCGTGACTTGGTTCAGCCGTGGTGCATCCTCACTCAGGGCTCTCCCGAATCTCGCGAAGGGCCTCCACCGAGCGTTTGGCGGCCGCCACGAGCGGGGCGCCGAGGATCATGCCGAGGATGCCGGCGATGATGCCGCCGACCAGGGTCGCAAGCAGCACCGCGACAGGGTGGATCTTGAGCGACGAGCCCAGCGCCCACGAGCTGACAGCACTCTGGATGGTGCCGTTGGACACCAGCAGCGACAGCGAGACGATCAGCGCCGCCGATGCGCCTCCCGTGCTGAACGCGATCAGGACGGCGAACGCTCCGGTCAACCACGCGCCGATGAACGGGATGAACGAGAGGAAGAAGTACAGGATGAAGATCGGCACCGCCAGCGGCACCTTCAGCAGGAGCAGCGGGATCATGAAGATCGGGGCGGTGATCAGCGCGGTAATGCCGATGCCCTTGAAGTAGCCGCGGATCGACTCCTTCGCCGCCGACGCCACCTCGGCAACCGCGCGCGCGTCGAGGTTGGTCACGTTCGCGAGCCACTCGGGGAACGTGCGCGCGTCGCGCAGCACGAAGAAGAGGAAGAAGATCGCGAAGAACGCGCCAATGCCGAACGAGACGGCACCCGAGAACGTGCTGGACACCGCGCCGAGGATGCCCTGGCTGACGCGCGGCGCGTACTCCTGGACCGTCTCCCGGGCGCGCTCGAGCCAGATCGCGTCGATGTCCAGGCTTCTGCCCCACTGCACGAAGGAGTCCCAGCCCAGCGCCAGCTGCGCGGAGATCTCCGGCAACTGCTTGAGGAACCCCCACACCACGATGAAGACCATGCCGATGCCCGCCGCGACCGCCGTCAGGAGCGAGACGACGGTGGCGAGCGTCCGCGGTAACCCGCGCCGTTCCAACCACTCGACGAGGGGTTCGAGCACGGTTCCGAGGATCACGGCGATCACGAGCGGGACGACGATCCCGCGGATCGCCCCGATCGCCGTCGCGGCAACCACGACGACCGCGATGATCCCGAGGAGCGCCCAGGCGCTCCTGCCCAGTCGGCGAAGCCGCACGTCGTCCACGGTGATCCCTTCGGTTCGTTGCGCTCACCCTAGTGCCGCGCGGTTCCGCGTGGCTCAGCGGAGCCGAGACTCCCCTAATTCTGGGGACGGCAGGAACGTCGGCGACCGAGGCTCACGCCTTTCTCGCGGCGGCGATCACCGCGTCCACGCGCGGCACGATCGAGTCGGCCATCATCGTGATCTCCTGCTCGCGAATGCCGTTTCTCCGAGCGGCGTCGCGCCACCCAGCGACCGCTCCGACCACGCGCGCCGTCCGCTCGCGAGCCTCGGCCGGCGAAAGGCTGCACTCCTCCGCCAGGGCGAGCAGCGCCTCGCCCTCGTCGGGCAGCGCGTCTGCCCCCATGATCGAGGTCGATCGGGACCGATGCGGGTCGGGTTGCGGATTGACGTCGAACACCGGGCTCAGCGCCCACGAGCCGCGATCGGCGAGGAAGCCGTGGTTGCGCAGATGGTCGTCCGTGTCGCCCAGAGCGACGAATGCCACGACACGATCGAAGAGTTCGTGATGGTCAGCCTTGGGCGACCAGGACAGGTCTCGCATCGCCTCGGCAATCTCGGCGTAGTCGCGGTGCTCTCCGTCGACGGCACCCAGCGCCGTCATCGCGCTGATGTAACCGATCCTGCGCCCATCCTTCCCTCGGTCGAATCTGCGCAGGATCAGCACGCTACGCTCGCCCACGCGGGCGAGGCGGCGCTGTGGCGTCTTGATCCCCGCGGCTTCCAGCACGTCGAGCGCCGTCGCCTCCCAGGCCATGACGTCCCACTGGTCGCTACCGTGCGGGAACTTCGCGATCGCAAGGGAGCCATCCTCGAGCCGCACGGAGGCTTTCGGGCGCGCGCCGCCCAGGCCGGTCGTGCCCGTGTCCAGCAGCTGTTTGACGGCCCGGCTCGGGTCCTCGTCGGAGGCGAGCTGGTCTGAGGCGCGCAGCAGCTCCGGCAGGGAGACGAGCCGAGGCACGGTCGCGGGCTTCCCGAGGAACGCCGTACTTCCGGCGAGCCGGTACCGCAGCGCGCCCTGGCGCGTGTCGTCGCTGACGCCCAGGAGGAAGTCGAGGTCGTCCACTCGGCGCGGAGTCCTGCCCTCGTCGCGCGCCTGGACCCGCTCCGCCTTCTCGACGAGGTTGCGGCCCCAGCGATCGGGAACGCTGTCGGCGAAGGCCCGCACCAGACCCGCTTGGTGCTGCGCGCCCGAGACCAGCGGCAGGGCCGGGTCGACGCTCGTCCCGTTGCTTGCCAGGTATCCCGGATCGTAGAGAAACGTGGTGGAGATCTGGCCCCGTTGCCTGGTGAAGTGCGCCTGGCCCACAAGAGCGGGGGCTCCCGCCCGGTCGGCGAAGACTTCCACGGTGGTCATCGCGCACGCTTCTTCGCGAGGTGGCCGGCGCGCAGGCGCCCGATGTCGCTGCCGAGCGGGTCCACGGCACCGACGACCTGGTCGAGCACGCCGAGGGCGCGCAGGACCTGCGCGACGTTGCCGAAGCCCGCGCTCGGGTTGCCCGCCTCGATCTTGCGCAGGGTGTCCCGGGTGATCCCGGCGCGCTCGGAGACCTGCTGCGCCGTCAGGCCCAGCACCATGCGCCAGCCGCGCAGGTGTTCGCCGAACTCGGCGAGCTGTCGGTCGATCTTGTATCCGGCCATCGCGACCTCCTCGATCTATGAATAGCTTAGCAGCCGGACCTAGCTGTTATGCCTAGCAAACTAGTCATAGGCGTGCCTCGTTCGCCATGGTTATCGAGTCGTGACGCCGCACCTGGTGCACGAGGTAGCCGACGTGCTTGGTCGCCCGAAGCTCGCGAATCTACGCAGCACCACTGACGAGACGAGGCGGCGGCGTGGCTGGCATCGAGCCAGCGCCGTTGTCGTGGTTGGGGTTGTAGTGGACCGGATGGCAGCGCTCGGTCCCGAACGGGGTCACGTCGTAGCGGTACCCAAGCGGAGAACGCCACTCGATCCGACCCGGCTCAGGCTGATGCATCACCCAATACCCCGCAGTCTTCGCCCGATGCACCCGCCGCGTCAACGGCGCCAGGTTCCCGACCCTGGTCTGCCCGGGCCTGCCGGGCTGGTACGGCACGGTGTGGTCCAGGTCCAAACCGACGCTGTCGCGCTGGGAGAACGGGAACGGTTCGTTCGGAAACGCGAGCACCATCCCACACCGCAGCCGCTTGGAGGGCACGTAGTTGTCGGCAGGTTCCAGGTTCGCCAGATCAATCACCGGCTGCACACGGATGTTGTAGCCGTTGCCCTCACCCAACAACTCCGCAAGCAAGGCCGTGGTGATGGTCCCGGCCTTCTCGACCCGCGCCGCGGGGCCCAACTGGCCGAGAGCGTCAGCATGGATATGGACCGCGATCCCCAACGTCGGGCGCAGCTTCGTCACCGGCACCTGGATGGTGCCGCAGTGATGCCCGGCACACTCGTGGGGGTCAAACCTGCGGCTGCGGGGTACGTCCGGGTCGGAGCATCCCTCGCCCATGCAGCAATCGCCAGGTGTCGGGGCAGAGTCCTCCCCGGGAGCCGAGGCATCTGCTTCGTCGACGGGTTCGTGTGAGCAGCTCAGCAACCCGGAGCATGGCGTGCCGTCGGGGTGGACCAGTCGTCGCGGGAGGTCACCGGCTCGGCCGTGGTGATGCGCCGGTGGAGGTGTCCCGACACCTCGACGGTGGAGATCAGGCTCGGTGAGCTGCCATTGATCGCCGTCAGGGTCCACGGGAACACAAGCCCCACCGACAGGTTCGTCCCCTTCGGACGGGGCCGTCGACCCAACGTTTTGCGCTGTGGTGGGTTGGTAGAACTCGCGGGGTACGCCGTCGAGGAGTTTCGCCATGAACGCGATGGCGTCGTCGGTGAGAAGTTCCGGCTGCGCAGCCTCCTGCAACAACGCCAACGCGTAGGCCGGGTTCGCGAGCACTCCGATGGCTTTGGCGCGGCGTTGCGCTTTCGTCAGCCTCGGGAACTGGGGAGCGATCAGACCAGCCATCTCCGACAAGCGGGCGTCCAAGAACTTCGCGTCGAGGACATCCAGGGCGCCGGTGAGGTTCATCACACCCTCGTTCAAACCCCACAACCACACCCCACGATCCTCCCGCGCGACACGCTCCTTCTTCGCCGCCAACTCGGGATCGGCCTGAACGACCAACTTGTCAACAAGCTTCTTCGCTTGACCCCAGGACAGCCTGTCTTGGCGGGCGAGCCATACGGCGGTGATCTCGTCCAACAGCATCGGGTGGAGGTCGCGGCACCGGGTGGTCATCATCTGCGCCCGATCAACCTCAATTTCCAGGTTGATCACGGCCTCGTAGAGGCGGGGGTGGCGGTACTTCAAATCCAAAGCAGCAGACAACTCAGCCGCGGCATGCGCTACGGGAATCTTCAACAACCCGGCGATCTCCAACGACACCATCTCCGACACCAGGGGTGTTCCCGTGCCGCCGACCTGGATGTGCTGATCGATCAGAACTTCGAGGAACAGTTCCTCATCATCCAAGTCATACGCGGCGGCCAGGTCACACAACGCCTCGACCTTCTCAGCCTCCGCCCGACGACGCCCATGCTCGGCACCGACGAGCCGGTGAGCGGCTTCCCGAGCTGTGTTGAGCGAGGCTTGTTCCATACCCCCTATTATAGAACATCCCATCCTTTATGGGAGCATCAACTCCGTCTTTTTGGGTTGTTTGATGATAACGGTTAGATAACGCTCGTTCGCAGCGCGAGCCGCGCCGCCCCGGGTGCCGTCGCGGGCGTCGTTGCGTCCTGGGGTGGTTGCCGCGCCAGACAGAGCCAGGGCTGCGGGGTATGCCAGAAGCTCCCCGCCGCGCCCCGGGCCAGCAGCGCCTCGGATAACCGCCTCCCTGTTAGGGTCGACGGCGTGAGTACGCAGCCGCCTGACTTCCACCAACCGCACCCGACGCGGTCGGAACCTCCGCAGCCTCGCCTGCAACAGGGATGGTCCGCCCCACAGGCGGAGCCGGGAACGCTCAATGTGCTAGGCATCCTCGCGCTCGGCGTGCAGGTGGTGTCTGCGCTGCTCACGGCCGTCAGTCCGATCTTCTACCGCACGGCGGACAACATCGCCGCGGCGTCGACGATGTTCGCGATCGTCAGCATTGGGATGCTGCTGCTCACGATCGTGCTCGGGCTGTGCGCACTGCTGCAGAAGCGCGCCACGAGGGGCCGCTGGACCGCGATCGCGGCGCTGGGCTCTGCGGGCATATCACTGATCACGATGTTCGGCTCGGCGGCGGCCAATGCCATGTTCATAGTGATCGTCTAGGGAAGTACTGCGCGCGCGCCGCGCTGCGAGCGCGAAGTCGATCGCACCGTCGCCGAGGAGGGCCACCGCCGCGGCGAGGCCTACCCATCGCTTGGCGCCACGGCTCTTCAGTCCTCGGCGCAGCGCCAAGGCGCCGAGGGCCACCTCGGCGCCCGCCAATCCCATCGCCGCCGCAGGACGACGGCGCAGCCATTGTTCCGACCGCTCGATCGCGTTCAGGTCGCGCGACAGCGGGGCTATCGCGGCCGTGCCGCCATCCGCGATGTCGGCGAGGTGGGCGAGCCATCCCTTCGGAGCGATCACCCGCTGGTTCGGCGCCGACGCGCCGTCGATGACCAGGCCGACGAGTGGCACCGGGACGCCGAGCGCCAGCGCGATTCCGCAGAGTCGACGGCGTGGGTCTTGGTCGGAGGGACGCATCGCCTCGTGCAGCGCGGCGGCGTCCACGGAGACCGACTCGTCTGCGACCAGTTGGTTGGCCGCGCTGTCGGGCTCCAGCTCGGGGTTGACGAGCACGCACACCAGCCGAGCGGCGCGGTCGTCGAGCCCGTTCGGCTCGAAGGTGGCCAGTCGCGGGGGCTCCACGGTCAGGAAATGCCCGCCGAAGTGGCGACGTTCCCGGCTCGTCACCTCGACCCAACCCGGCACCGTGCCGAGCATCGGTCGCTCGGCGAGGTACAGCTTGATCAGCGGGAGCTCGCCCAGGTCCAGCGGCAGGTCGATGCGAGTCCGTACAGATCCCGGATCCTCGTAGCCGATCGCGGACCAAGCGCCGTCGGCCGCGACGGTGACCTGACCCCGGTTCAGCAGCACATCGATGTCCGCCCAGCCCGGGCCGCGATGGGAGAACTCCCAGACTTGGTAGCCCTGCTCCTCGGGCCATTCGACTTCGTCTGCCGGTACCAGGCCCTCGTCGGACACCTCGTAGACGGGCTCAGCCAGGTGGTCCGGCAGGGATGCCTCGACGTCGTCGGACTCGTCGACGACGTATCCGGAGTCGCCCAGACCGACATCCACGCCGAGGCCCGATCGACGCAGATCGTCGCGCAGCGCGCCCAGCTCCACCCCGTCGCCCGCCCGGCCGTCGCCGTCGAGCACCTGGACCCGTCCCACCGGGCTGCCCCCGACGGAGAAGACGATCCGGCCGTCGCCAGCCGGCGCGACGGCCGCGAGAACGCGTCGCTCACGCAGCCAGTCGACGAGGTCTTCCGCGGTGGTCTGCGAATCCTCGCCGAGGACGAGCT